>CAZGFN010000032.1:0-29928 GCA_964524945.1 uncultured Isosphaeraceae bacterium | reverse complement strand
GTGTGCTGCTGCACGACCCCAAGGTGCTACTCATGGACGAACCGGCCTCTGGACTGGATCCGAGAGCCCGCGTGGAAGTCCGCGAACTCTTACGCGAATTGAGACGCATCGGAAAGACCATCTTGATCTCTTCTCACATTCTCAGTGAACTCGCCGAGTTGTGCGATAGCGTTGGCATCATTGAACAAGGAAAACTGCTCTTCGCAGGATCGACCAGTGAAGCGCTCCGCCGGGCCGACAGTGGATTGCAGTACGAAGTCTTCGTCGCCGACCGCCATAAGGAGGCCGGCGATCTGCTGGCCAAAGTCAGTGGCATCACCAAAGTCACCCTAGTGGCCCGTGGCGACACCAAGGTGCTGCAGGTTGACTTGAGTGGCAATGAACACATCGATCCCAGTGAGATTCCCGCCCGCTTGGTAACTGCTGGATTTCGGCTTGTTGAATTCCGTAAGGGCGAAGTCGACCTCGAGACGGCCTTCATGCGTCTCACACAGGGACTGGTCAGCTAAGTCGTGCGTACGTCCAATACATCGACGATACTGAGATCATGACCTCCACACAGATTCAATCACTTCTGGTGCTGGCCGATCAGAGTCGGCCTGAGGTGGCACGAACGCTCAAACAAATTGAGCCTGATTTGAATCGTTGGGCCAAATCCGTGCATGTACTGGACATCAACAACGAGCCACTCCCCAATGACCTCAAGGCCGATCGGGCACTGGTAATCGGCGGTGATGGGTCGATGATTTCCCAATCACGTCGACTGGTTGGTCGCAGCATCCCCCTCATCGGCGTGAACTGTGGCCGCCTCGGATTTCTGGCGGCCTTTGACCCAGACGCACTCCGTCAGTTTGAAGACGTCATCTTTGGGCAACAACCCCCAATGCGGCGGCACATGCTATTGACCGTGCACCACGAACCCAATGGCGGAAAAGCCATCCAATACCTCGCCGTAAACGATGCGGTGATTCGATCTGGTCCACCGTGGCGAATGATCGAACTGGCCATGTTCATTGGAGGTGTTCCAGGGCCGTGTCTGCGTGGTGATGGACTGGTGATCGCTTCCCCAACAGGTTCGACCGCTCACAACCTCTCAGCTGGTGGTCCGATCATCGGACCGGGCGTCGATGCGTTGGTGGTCTCTCCACTGGCACCTCAGTCGCTGGCCTTCCGCCCCACGGTGCTGGCCGCTCAGGAAGGCCTACAGGTGGAAGTGATTCAAGGCAATGCTGGCACGACGCTTGTACTGGACGGGCAGCAGGCCGTTCCCCTTGACCAGGGTGACCGCGTGAGCGTCCACCGGGCCGATCACGGCATCGAATTCATTACCCGCCCAGATGAACCATTCTGGCAGATTCTGCTCGATCGCATGCGATGGGCGGCTCCGCCGGTATATCGGTGACCACTCCACTACACTTCCCGCCATGATCGACCTGAAGGCGCTCCGAGAGAACCCACAGCGATTCATCGACGGTGCTCGCGCCAAGAACTTCAACGTCGATATCAACCGGCTACTCGAACTGGATACCGCTCGCCGAGAAGCACTGACCGTGCAAGAACAGGCCCGCGCCGAACAGAAAAAAGTCTCCAAAGAACTTGGTCCCAAGATTGGCACACTCAAAGGGCGACTCAAGTCGGCCGCGCCCGACGAGCAAGAGGCCCTGAAAGCAGAATTGGCGGAACTGGAAGCAGTCCCCGCTTCCCTCAAGCGAACGGTACAGGATGCAGAAGCGACGGTCGCCCAACTGGATGGACCGCTTCGGGAGTTGCTGTTGCACGTGCCGCTGCCAGCGGATGACGATGTGCCCTGCGGCGAAGGGTCCCAAGACAACGTCGAGTTGCGACAGTGGTCGCCTGACTCCTTTGACCCCGCACAATCTTTTGAATCGCAGCGAGGGTTCCAACCTCGCACCCACCTCGAACTGGTTGACTCGTTGGGGCTGGTGGACTTTGAGCGAGCCGTCAAGGTTGGTGGCGCCCGCCATTACAGCCTGATCGGCGATGGCATGCGATTGCATCAGGCCGTCTTGCGAATGGCGTTTGATGTCATCACGGAAGAAAATGGATTCACGCCGGTCTCTGTCCCGGTCATCGTCCGCGAAGAGTGCATGCTGGGCACCGGATTCTTCCCCGAGGGTCGGGAGCAGGCGTATCACATCGAAGAGTCCAGGCACGGCGCGGGACAAGATCTGTACATGACGGGCACCGGCGAAGTTGGTCTCATGGGGCTGCATGCTGATGAGATTCTTGACGAGTCGATGCTGCCCATGCGTCTAGCAACACTGTCTACATGTTTCCGACGCGAAGCAGGTGCTGCTGGACGCGATACGGCGGGGCTGTATCGCATCCATCAGTTCGACAAGGTCGAGCAAGTCGTCATCTGCAGAGCCGATGAAGCGGAGGAACGTGAGCATCACGCATCGATGATTGCCGTGGCGGAGTCCATTTTGCAACGACTGGAACTCCCCTACCGGTTGCTGCAATGTTGCACGGGCGATCTGGGCGCCAAGAATGCCGACATGATCGACATCGAGTGCTGGATGCCAGGGCGAGGAGAACTTGGGCAGGACCAGCGACCGACAGGCGATTGGGGCGAAACCCATAGCGCTTCACGCTTGCATGATTATCAATGTCGTCGGCTCAATCTTCGATATCGAGACGCCGATCGCAAGACCGTCTTCTGTTGGTCACTCAACAACACCGTACTGGCGAGCCCACGCATTCTGGTACCGCTGTTGGAAATGCACCAGCAGAAAGATGGATCAATTGCCATCCCCGAAGCCTTGCAACCCTGGATGGGTGGGCGCACGCAGATCAGCAACTAATCTAGCTCACGACGCCTTCCAACCGAACTGTTGTGGCATCGACCACGATGATGATCCCACCACCGATTTCAAAGGTTCGACAATGCTGCTTGTCATCGCCAATGGCCTCAGCGGCCAAGGTCAAGGTCGCGCTGGACAACCTATCGGGTGTATCGCAGCGGTCCACGGCGGCGGCAAACAACGCCACACGGCGAAGCGGTAGGGACACATTAAAAAGTTCGCCACGAGGCCATCCATCAGCAATGGGCTTAGGCGTAACGGCCTCTAATGCGGAGGCCGCAGTCTGCTGCAATTCAGCAGCCGACGCCGCCCGCAGGGCCACGCCCGGTCGGATGTCTTCCAAGACCGGAAGCACATCGAGCCGAAGTCTTCCACGAAGCGATTCGCCCGATTCATTTCCTGGGTCATCACACCACGGGATGCCCGCAACACCGCACAAGGCCGCAGCCTGTTGGCGAGCAGAGTCCAACATGGGCCGAACAAGGCACACCCCATCTGCCAACATTCGTGATGCCCGCATGCCACCGAGTCCGCTGGGGCCAGCGCCCCGGACCATTGCCAGCAAAATGGTTTCCAACTGGTCCTCTGCTTGGTGGCCTGTTGCAATGAATGGGGCGTTCCATGCCGTTGCCATCGATACCAATGCCTCGTACCGAGCCTGTCGCATCGACGCAGGGCGCCCATCGGCATCCAACGGAAGATGGGTGATCGCCACAGGAACATCGAGTTGGTCCGCAACCCACTGCACATGACGAGCCTCGTCGTCTGATTCGCCTCGCCGATGATGATTCACATGCCCGACAACCACGCCCCCTAGATCACCGCGCCGATACAGCGACGCCATCGCCAGTAACAGGGCCAGTGAATCTCGACCGCCGCTGACGGCTGCAACGATCGTCGCATCGCGTGACACACCCGCTCGTTGCAGCGACTTCCCAATCTGGGATACCAGTGAATGACGACGAACGTCCAGCGTCAACAAACCATCTGTTGTCTCACTCATGGCCGATCCACCGAGAATCCCACTGCATACCCTTAGGCACCGCCAACCAGATTCCAGATCGTCACGATGCGCCATCCGTGTCGTCTGTGGCCCACAGTGGTGCCACCGTCACATTGTCTCCGATCGACACACCAAGCAGTTCCATGACCGCGGCCGACACCGATACGGTCGATCCATTTCGGCATGTGTCGTCCTGAACAGCAAGCATGCCTCCTCCATCGGCATCGGTCATCACGATGCACGAAGTTGGGTCAATTCCTGGCACCGAATCTACCAAGCACTTCGATTCTGTCATCCGAACCAGCGGTATTTCATCGCGTTCTGCCTCGACATACGGACCCCCATCAAACGGGTCGACTTCATCGCAGTGCTTGAATCCCTGTCGCTCAAGCATCCGCATGGCCGGTCGTGCATCAGGCGCCACACGACCGATGAGCCGTCTTGCTTCGGCCGGAAGCAGTGACACATGAATCTCTCCCTGTGGAAAGAGCGATGTGATGAACTCCTTGCTTGTACGGCTGAATGCATCAGCTTCGGTATAGGACAGATTGATAAATCGCCGACCGAGGTGATCCCACAACATCGTTCGTCCATCTGCGGTGAGGTCGCCCATGATTTCACCGATGAGCCGCCGATCGAATCGGTCCGGGTACATGCCGATGTACGCAAATCGTACCTTGCTCAAAAATGAACCAAGTCGCTGGGACGTACCTCGCCAGGGCGCCCCCAGCACAAGTCCTCCCAGTTCGGTCGGTCCGCTGTGATCGCTTCCCAATTGAAGCGTCACTTGCAACTGACCTGTTTGAAGATCATCGCTGTAGTGCTCACGCCGTTTGACGCGAAGAAACAGTCGTGGATTCTCGACGGTCCCTTTGCCTGTTACCAGACTCGATGTGCCCGCCACCCGATTGCTGGCGCCATCAACGAGCACAAACATGTAGATGTGTTCGCCACGTGGCACGCAACCGGCAAAACACTCGCGGGAGTATTCGATCCGATCCTGCAACGCGATGGAATCCGTCGGAAGATTTCCAGAATGTATCGTCCTTGCCAAACGCAAGAGTTCTGGGGTGTCTTCGGCCTGTGCTGGCCGCACATAAAACATTGCTCAGGGCCGCCCTTGTTCAGCGAGGATGACCTCGCCCACAATGTCCATGATCGACTCCAATTCCGCCGGCGTCAGCACACCAATCGGTGGCAAAAATCGCAAGTGGAATGGGCCATGCCCGCAGAAGAAGCTGATGACACCAGCATCGAACAAGTTCTTGACGATTGAAGCGATGCGTGCCTTGTCACCGGCAAATGGCGTCAATCGCATCATCCCTCCGATGCCACCAACGATCGGCCACGGACCATTTGTACCAGGCACTTCAGGGAAACACTCGGGATGGGCTTCGATCAGTTCGGTAGCGCGGCGATGAAATACGTCATGCAACGTAGCGTTGCGCCCATCAGGCCCATACCAATCACCGCTCCCGAGGCGCTCGATGAGCGTAGCACCCACCGTCATGGCCGCGGTTGACCCGATATAGGTACCGCTCAAGAGACCAGGTCGCGGATTGAGGTTGCCCCGCCACAATGCAGCGCAGCCCTGTGCCATCTTTCCAATGGTGATGACGTCGACATATTGGCCCAAATCCAACCCCTCAAAGCGGAACATAGTCTCCGTTCGGCCAAAGGTCTGGATCTCGTCAAACCAGATCGGAATACCAGCTTCTTTGCAAATGTCCAGCAGCGGCACAAAGAAGTCTCGAGGAGCCACATTGAAGCCGCCTTCGCCCTGAACGAGTTCCATGACAAAGCAGGCATGTGCATCGGGGTATCTGGCCATCACCTCGCCCAGCGCGTGAACAGCCCGCTCCGTAGACGCAGGCCCGTCGGTTGGATCCCAGAATGGGAGGAGATCGACTTCCATCGTTTCAGGAAGACCCTCGCGGTGACCAGCGCTGTCCCCGATCTGTGAAAGGGACAGGGTGCGGCCAATGAAATTATGCCGGAACGCAAGTACCCGAGCACCACTGGGGCGAGCCTGCATGCAGACTTTCATGGCATTCTCATTGGCCATCGCTCCAGAACACGCCGGATAACAGTGGGCCATGTCAGCACCACCTCGCCGTGCCGCGGACCGAACTACCTCTGCGAAGTGAATCGCTTCTTTATTACACTGCAGGTTGCCCTGCATCACCGTGTCCTGCGTCGCGGCCTGCATCGCCGCGCGAATCGAGTCAGGGTCGGAGTGGCCGAACCCATGCACGCCAATTCCGGTGATCATGTCCCACTTGACGGACCCGTCTTCCAATTCAATCAACGCACCGCGACCACGGCCAGAACCAATCGATGCGTAGAAGCCGCCGCGGCCTCGCACATCAGCCAACCGCTCCATAAGGTTATCCATCCTCGCGACACGATTCGGGTCAGAGCCTCGAGGGCCTGTGATGTCAGCGCATGCCGCCATGACAGCGTCAACCGCGACATCGATCGCCGCCTGTAGGTTCGGTGACTTTAAGACCATTGACACATGGTAGCGAGTGTCCCGGCACACCCCATCATGAGCAAAATCCCAGATGCACCCACTCACCGCGATCCGCAGGCCCTCTGCATGCCTCCAATCGCCTTCGTTCGGGGCAGCCGATCAGACAGGCATTGGTCACGGTAGATTCGCCGTCTTCAATGTAACGGTTAATCGAAAGCGCCTCGTCTTCTCGGTCACTCAGAAGTTTTCGCACCATTTCGATGCCAACATCATGTCGGGACAACACATCGGTCGCACGCTGGAATCGTGACAGGCTGCTGTCGCTAGACGCTTCAGCCTGAGCAGCCGCGAACCGTTCGTCGAGGCAATGGTTCGTACGTATGAGTGGTTCGGTGCGCATGTCACGCCGGACCGTGGCCACGGCACTGCACTCCAATTCAATAGCGCCACCAGCATCAGCCAACAGATACGTGTGCGCCGCCGAGCGAGGGGCGGATTGAATGCGAAGCGCCGCATCCTCACGGGATC
Organism: uncultured Isosphaeraceae bacterium; assembly: GCA_964524945.1. Classification (GTDB taxonomy): domain Bacteria; phylum Planctomycetota; class Phycisphaerae; order Phycisphaerales; family SM1A02; genus UBA12567. The sequence continues at coordinate 23,099 of CAZGFN010000032.1, read as the reverse complement.
GGCACCGAATAGCGCGATGCAACAGGTTGAGATAGCCCACACCATCATGCAGGCAATCGATCTTGATATTGGTCGTCCCGACCCACACGCCATGCGCGTTCATCCCAATGAGCGTAGGGCCGCCGGCAATGGTCACACTCCATGTCTCAGGTTGCGCATCGGGCAGTCGGTGAACGGCCACGACCGAATCGAGGTCCAGTGGATGAAGGTCCCACGTCTGCGCAATCAGCACCGCCCCAGACTTCGTTCGATTCGATGGAATCGCCATTGACGTGCAGCCTTCATCGTCATCAACCGCAGAGGCGCGGCAGCAAACGAGGTCTCTCATATCTGTGTAATTCGCCGCAGCATGCAGCAACTCGGCTTGCACATCCGCCCCCTTGGCCGTTGCAACGAACTCCTCCCACCCCTTGTGGTCCCACGCCTCAAGTCGTTCCAAACTGGCCGCTCCACGGGTGATCATTTCTTCGACCGACCCTTGCCCCCTCTCGCTGAAATAGGCGGCAGCGGCTTCAAGCCTTCGCGCGATCATCGCCTCGATGCGATCCCGCGCCTCGACGCCAAGTGAAACTCCCATTTCGGTGGGCGTTCCTTCGACGTCAAAGCATGTCAATTCAAGGAGTGTCACGCTTTTATGCTAGCAGGCTGCCAGTGAAGGTCGGCGATGAATACAGCTGGCCCCTCCACAACGACTGCCTCATCGTTACACCCAATTCGCACCGTCAAATCGCCTCCAGGCAACCCAACACCAACTTCATCTCCAACTGCACCCTGTGCATGGGCTGCCACGGCTACAGCCGCAGCCCCTGTTGCGCAGGCTTGGGTTGGACCAGCCCCCCGCTCCCAACTGCTCATGGTGATTCGATTCGGAGTGCGTACGCGTGCTAAATGCAAATTGGCACCATTGGGAAATCTTGGCATCCTTTGCAACGACATAAACATTGTTTCGAATTGATGAGCATCGACCGGGTCATCGATGAACGCAACGGCGTGTGGATTGCCAATGGTGATGTGCTGGCAGCCGATGGGCTTGTCGCCCAACAAAAGTTCAAAGTCATCGCCAAATGCAGGTATCGCAAGCGGCCCACATACTGACCAAAGACCCGGCGACTGCAAGTCGACTGTCATTTGATGTAATCCGACCGCCGATTTCAGTTGTACTTCAGAGGTCCCACCGAGGCGACTGGACACAATCGCCGCGGCGCATCGCAATCCGTTGCCGCACAACTCCGCATGTGTCCCATCGGCGTTGATGATTGAAAATGAAGTGACACCATCGGGTTCAATTCCAAGAAGGATGATGCCGTCACCACCAGGTCCTGTCTGTCGATGACACGCGGCCCTCGCCAGATCGGCGAGAACCAACCCCTCAACATCGCCCTGTTGAAAAAAGACGTAGTCGTTTCCAAGCCCGTGCATTCGACAGCAAGGCACCAAGTCCATCACGATTGATCGGGTTCCATGCCAGGTTGATACACCAGCCCAAGATCAACCAGCAGGCCATCATGCCGGTAGTAGTCAACATTGATCGTGTGATCATTGACATACGTCAAGACCAGACAATTAGCACGTGTCGCATCAGCATATTTCATGTCACCCAAACCTGGTCCCGCATGCGCCTTGTTGCGATACTTTTGGGCGTGGTTATGAAAGTGAAAGAGCGCGGTATACCCAGCGTCAAACATGGCCTGCGAGGCTTCGAACCGAAGATCGTGCACACGGAAACGCGGTGGGAACTCTAGTATTTCAAATCGACCCTGTTCATCGAGGGCCACAATGCCGCCGTACTCGGTCGTGTCGTCTAAGCGATCTCGATTGGCATAGTCAAAGAGGTGGTGCCGAACACTTGGAATTTGCATGGCATCCATGACGATCGAGATGGCTGCAAGGTCGCCCCAAGTCAGTGCATCGGCATGTGACTGCAGATCATGGGGAGGATCCGCGCCAGGCAGAAACCCACCATCCCGCTCCTTGTAATGGCGGCGTCCCTGAAGGCGCCCCGCCACCGACTGCATGAGTTGCGCATCGGTCTGTGTGAGGAGGTCCGGTTGATGTTTGGCCGCCGCGAGCGCCACTGACAGGTCACGCAGTTCCAAATTGCGGCGTCGCTGGAGGGTCAACTGCGAAGTGGCACGCTGGGCCTCCAGCCAGAATCCACGCCGCGATGGCTCGGTCAGTTTGTGCACCCACAGCAACTCCTCACGATTCCAAGGAATCGTGCCAAAGTCCACGGCCGCCTGATGCAGGCCATGCAGAGTCGGGTGTTCACTTCTGGACGCATCTTCGGCTTGGACCAATTCGATCAACTCATCACGTGCACCGAGTCGATGCAGTAGATCCCAACATCGAAATCGCAGCCCGTTCTCTGATGGCTTGACGGCCCCAAGAAAGGTCTCCCACACAACAATCACCGAACCGCCAGGGCCATGCATACGCTCCAATGCGAGGAACTCGGGTCGCTGTGTTTCGGGCAGCGAGCCAGTCCAAGGACGACCCCAACTGCTGACAAGTGCGGCATCCAATTCCACCATGTCGTATTGGGCTACAAATTGACACAACGATCGCAACCAGTCATGGTCAGTCGTACGGGGCAGCCGTTGTCGAAGTGTGCGAAGCAACCGGTCGCGGTCCACCCGCAGGAGGTATCGCATTCCCTCAAGGCGAAGTTCTTCTTCATAGCCAGATCGATAGACAAGGCCTTGCAAGGCATCAATGGTGTCTTGATCCGGTGGCGTTGCAGAGGCCATGATCATCTGCAATGAGTCAGCATGGATGCGTTGGCTCTTGGCTGGATCTCGAAGCGACTCAGTCGGGTTGGTAATGACGGTCGAACATGCAGAAAGCATCGCCACGACCACCAACATTGATATTGATATGGATTTATACATGCCCACGCATCCTACGGCGGTATTGGCCTGCGTTGCGGTGAGCGACCTTGGCGCAGTAGCCTGCTGATATGTGTTCGGGCAATAAATCAGCTTGTGGCCTGCATCTGCGAGTCGCTGAGGTCATTGAGGCCATTCGACCATCCATTCAGGCCGACGGTGGCGACATTGAATTGGTTGAATTGACCCCCGAGGGAGTCGTTCGAATTCGGTTCTTGCAGGCCTGCATCGGGTGTCCATCCGCCCAAATCACGCTCAAGCACGGCATTGAAGCGAATCTACAGGCCCGGGTGCCCGAAATCACCGGCGTCGAAGCAGTGGAGTAACGCTCCGAGTGTGGGTCAAGCCGATGTGATCGTGCCCGAGGGATGAAAACTTGATTTGGCTCATAGGCCTTGGCGCGGTACGCTGTGCGATGGTGGATCGAATGCTCAGGTGGGCATTCGATGCTAGGACGGCGCACGACGTGGCAGGAGGGCCCAGAGATGCTCGTGATTACGAGAAGAGAAGGTGAAGAGGTTGTCATTGGTGATCCGGCCAACCCCGTCGGGGTGGTCCGCATCGCATCGGTGAAGGGCGACCGAGTCAGGCTCGCGATGGATTTTGCACGGGAGATTGAAGTTCATCGCCGAGAAATCGCTGACCAGATCTTGGCTGAAAAGCCTCCCATCGCTGGCAAGATCCGCCCAGGGGGGTAGTTCACTGAGCCAACGTGGATGTCGACCCTTTCGAATCCGTTCACCCGCATCGCTCCTCGGGCCACAAAGAACAACCCCGCGGGCATGCCGCGGGGCTGTTGGGGGCTGTTGAAAGTTGCGTAGGCTGAACCGCTTCGTTCGGGGGGGAGTCTGATCAACAGTTGGGATCAGCGACGACGACGACGACCGGCCAGTCCGGCCAGACCCAAGAGGGCGATGGCACCAGGAGCCGGGACATTATCAATGTAGATCTCGTGCTGAGCTTGCCAAGTGACACCACCTGTGCTGCCTTGGAAGCCAGCGGTGAAGTAAGCATCAGGCGTACCGTCGTACGCAGCATAGGTCGTGAGTTGACCAACGAGCACGCGGCCGTTGACTGCCTCACCCTGTACATCAACAGGGGTGATAAACCACGTACCGTTGTCGACCACACCGCTCGCGGGGAGATCCCCTCCGCCTTCCCAGTTGGACCAATCAATACCGATGTCCTGCAGGGCATTATTAGAGCCGGAGTAGAGTTCACCGATGGTCATGTAACTGTCCCACTCCAACGATGGAGCGAGGGGGAAGAAGGCCTCGTTGATTCCTGCACTGGTTGGAGCACCGTAGGTGGTGTTCTGGTAGGGACTAGCACCATTCAGGTACTGAATCTGCATGCCGTAGTTCGAGTTGCCAAAGACGGCATCAAGTCGACTGTCAGCATCCAGTTCGGCGTACACGCGGACGGTATACGTACCGGCCTGCGCGCCATCTCCAGTTTGCTCGATGAGGTCATATGACAGGCCATTCATGCCTGCCATCGCAGTACCAGCGACCAGAAGGCCGAGGGTACCTGCGAAGATTGAAGTGTTCGTGTTCATTTCTATTGAACCTTTCTCTTCTCGTTTCTTGAGGGCCACTAAATCTAGATCTAGATCTCTCCCCACCCATCAAGTAGTTGAGACTCAGGGTCGCGTCCCCTGAAGTGGAGTTTGATCAAATGCGACCAGTCACGCGCCGGCCGAAATTAAAGCTGATATACGGGTTGGATCCCTACCGAAATGATGGGTAAGCAGTATCCGCTTACCCCCCCTACTTGCTGTGATCCCTGAGGGAGCACAGATTGCTCTTCCCTAAACGCCACGAAAGACTCGTAACTACAGTATGTCGACCATACCTTCCGTCCCCTGAAGGTCAAGGGGTCTTCATGCCGTCGAGGTCAGCATAGCCATCGCCAGTGCCACCGATGACAGCAAATTGACCGATGAGAGCACGGCCAAAGAAACACCCGCCGCTGTGTGGGGCACAGCGGCGGGTGAATAAGTTCTAAGTTCGGGCTATACGGCTGTTCTATCCCGAGATCAGCCTGAGCCCTGCTGTCGGGTCACGCTCAGGCGCGACGACGACGACGACCGGCCAGTCCGGCCAGACCCAAGAGGGCGATGGCACCAGGAGCCGGGACATTATCAATGTAGATCTCGTGCTGAGCTTGCCAAGTGACACCACCTGTGCTGCCTTGGAAGCCAGCGGTGAAGTAAGCATCAGGCGTACCGTCGTACGCAGCATAGGTCGTGAGTTGACCAACGAGCACGCGGCCGTTGACTGCCTCACCCTGTACATCAACAGGGGTGATAAACCACGTACCGTTGTCGACCACACCGCTCGCGGGGAGATCCCCTCCGCCTTCCCAGTTGGACCAATCAATACCGATGTCCTGCAGGGCATTATTAGAGCCGGAGTAGAGTTCACCGATGGTCATGTAACTGTCCCACTCCAACGATGGAGCGAGGGGGAAGAAGGCCTCGTTGATTCCTGCACTGGTTGGAGCACCGTAGGTGGTGTTCTGGTAGGGACTAGCACCATTCAGGTACTGAATCTGCATGCCGTAGTTCGAGTTGCCAAAGACGGCATCAAGTCGACTGTCAGCATCCAGTTCGGCGTACACGCGGACGGTATACGTACCGGCCTGCGCGCCATCTCCAGTTTGCTCGATGAGGTCATATGACAGGCCATTCATGCCTGCCATCGCAGTACCAGCGACCAGAAGGCCGAGGGTACCTGCGAAGATTGAAGTGTTCGTGTTCATTTCTATTGAACCTTTCTCTTCTCGTTTCTTGAGGGCCACTAAATCTAGATCTAGATCTCTCCCCACCCATCAAGTAGTTGAGACTCAGGGTCGCGTCCCCTGAAGTGGAGTTTGATCAAATGCGACCAGTCACGCGCCGGCCGAAATTAAAGCTGATATACGGGTTGGATCCCTACTGAAGTGATGGGTAAGCACTATCCGCTTACCCCTCCTACTTGCTGCGATCCCTGAGGGAGCACAGATTTCTCTTCCCTAAACGCTACGAAAAACTCGTAACTACTATGTCGACCATACCTTCCGTCCCCTGAAGGTCAAGGGGTCTTCATGCCGTCGACCCACTTTTTTACGGCCATGAGGTGACATGGATCCATGCTAGACCGCACAATTCCAATGATTCTTCTAATGCTACCCCGAAGGCCCTACAGCCACAATGAGCCCATTCAGGTCGCCAAACGGCTTTTTTGAAGCCTTCCACGGAGCAATCGTGGGGCCGCAGACTCAATCTGAACCGGCACAATCTGTCCAATCAAAGATTTGGGTGATTCTAGGGCCGGAACATCAAAAACAGTAATGAGGTCTCCCGGAGTCCTCCCTGACATCTGGATGGTGGGGGCTGGCGAAGGTGCCCACCCCAGTGTCACCCCGCCACTTGACGATGACTCGGTGCGGCCAGTCCCCTGCTTCTCGACAAAGACCTGATGGACACGCCCCACCTCCTGCTCATGCACCACCCGGCTGACCTGAGACTGAATGGCAAGAAGTTCATTGAGCCTCCGCCGCTTGACCTCTTCGGGGACATCGTCTGTAAACCGGTCGATGGCCACCGTCCCAGGGCGCGGTGAATACTTGAAGACAAAGTTGTTCTTGAACGGGACCGCACGCACCAAGTCACAGGTCGCCTCAAAGTCCTCGTCGGACTCCGTGGGAAACCCGACGATGAAGTCGCCAGCAATACACACGTCGGGCAATGCCGCGACAGTTCGGTCGACAAATTCCCGGTAGTGCCCGACGGTATAGCCGCGATTCATCAACTTGAGAATGCGGTCAGATCCAGACTGCGCCGGCACGTGGAGATACCGGCAGATCCGCGGAGACGACTGCATGACGTCAAGAATGTCATCGCCGAAATCTCGCGGATAGCTCGTGACAAATCGAAGCCGTTTGATTGCAGGCACTTCCTCATGAATCCGCCCGAGGAGATCGGCGAAACTGGTACACCGCCGCCCGCCACCGCCACTGTCATCGCGACGAAAGGCCGACAGCCCAGGCCCAACTTGCGGCACTTCCCCACCGCCCACGCCAATGGCCGCCCCATGCACGTAGACATAATGGTTGACGGTTTGTCCCAGCAACGTGACCTCGACCACCCCCTGATCTGCCAGCGTCTTGCACTCTTCAACGATCGCATCTGGTGGACGATGAACTTCCGCCCCACGGGTATTGGGGACGACGCAGTAGGTACAGAACTTGTTGCAGCCACGCGTAATTCGCACATAGGCCGCCCGCCCCCCAACAGCCCCAGCATCTGGGTCAAAAGCCCGGGACAGGTCCAGCATCTCAAGCGAGTCGCCTGCAGCAGAGAGCGATGCAGATCGCCTCGAAGTCGATCCTTGCAATGCGACTCGGTCCATCGCCTCAACAACTTGGCCCTTCAGAACGTTGTCCAGCAGCAGTGGAAGCCGGTCCAACTCGCCTGGTCCACAGAGCAGATCGACCTCTGGAATCCGCTTGATAAGTCCCGCCCCCTCGCGTTCAGCCAAACAGCCCAACAGGCCCACGATGACCATGCGACCATCCTGCTTCTCCTGACGGAGTTGACCGACCCGACTGAAAACCTTGTTTTCAGCCTGTTCTCGAACCGAGCAAGTATTGAACAGCACCACATCGGCCGCGGATCGGTCGTCAATGAAGTGGTAGCCCAAAGCCTGCAGGTGCCCTTTGACCAATTCGCTGTCCAGTTCATTCATCTGGCACCCGAAAGTCTCGAGGTAAATCGCTGGCCCGGAGACGGTCTCGTTGATCGTAAGGGTGACCATGGAACGACGCATCATAGGTGCACCCAGCCATTTCCTTGATGCCCTGTTGATGTGATTCCCCCGGCACAGTCGATATCTCCCTTGCATGCGACCCCGAGATGTGCTTCTGATCGTCGTGGCGGCCATGCTGGCGCTTGGTGTCGTGGCCGTGCAGTCCGCAGGCATGGTGGTACCCCGCAGCGCCCCATTCTGGGAATTGCTCGCCAGCCGCACGACCATTTTGGGCATCATTGCCTTGGCCGCCTTTGTGGTGGCCCGGGCCATTCCACCCTCGTGGAGCACCAGTCAATGGGTTTCAACCGGATCAATCGTGGCCGCCGCCACGCTGTTGGTGCTGGTCTTTGTCCCTGGAATCGGCCGTGAGGTCAATGGGGCCCGCCGATGGATCGATATCGGCCCCCTTGGATTCCAGCCCAGCGAAATTGCCAAGTGGGCCTGTGTCCTGTTCATCGCTGCGTGGGCCGGAAGGCAAGGTGGCACGCTGGGGAAATTCTGGAAAGGCCTCAGTCCACCACTGCTGGTCGTAGGCATACTCTGCGGGCTCATCCTGCTGGAAGACCTCGGAACGGCCCTGCTCATTGGCAGTGTCGCCGCCCTCTTACTGCTCGCCGCGGGCGCCAAGTTGTGGCACTTAGTGGTGCTTGGCGTGCCAAGTCTTGGCGTCATCATCGCAGCCGTTGTCAGTACGCCCTACCGCCTCACTCGTTTGCAGTCCTTTCTCGACCCGTGGGCAGATCCCGCTGGAGATGGCTACCACGTCGTGCAGTCGATGACAGCACTCGCTGGCGGTGGAATCGGTGGACGCGGCCTTGGTAATGGCGTGCAGAAATTTGGATACCTGCCCGAAGACACCACCGACTTCATCTTCTCGGTGATCTCCGAGGAGTTCGGTGTGCTTGGTGGCCTGGTCATCGTGTGCCTACTGCTCATGCTGGCTTGGACAGCGTGGAGCATCATCAAGGCCCAAACAAATCCACAGCGACAACTGCTCGCCATGGGAATCGCAATCACGGTGATCGCCCAAGCCATGATGAATCTGATGGTAGTCACCGCCATGGCACCAACCAAAGGCATCGCCCTTCCATTGATTTCATCGGGCGGAACCGGCTGGATCATGACGGCCTTCATGCTGGGACTGCTCGCGGGGTTGGATCGGCAACCAATACGAATTGACCACGCCGCCACGGAGCCTGTGGGCACACGGTCGGTGGCATGAGTACACCAACCATCTTGCTTGCCGGAGGCGGATCGGGTGGGCACATCAGTCCAGGTCTTGCCATCGCCGAGGCAATCGAAGCGTGTGATGCGTCATATGGGTCGCACTTCGCCTGTTCGCAGCGTCCCATCGATGCCGACATGCTCAACGCTGCTGGGCGTCCATTCACCGTGCTTCCTGCCACACCACCATCCGTGCGCCCCCGAGCGGCGATGACGTTTCTGCGGGAGTTCTCCCGAAGCACCGCCAAGGCAACCGCGGTGATGCGCGAGCACGACGTTCGTGCCGTCGTGCTCCTGGGCGGATTCGTCGCAGCGCCTGTTGCCCGAGCGGCGCGGCGTCTGGGCATTCCAACCACACTGCTCAACCTCGACTGCGTCCCTGGTCGTGCCAACCGATGGATGCGATCACGCGCCACGATGGTGCTCTCCGCTGTGCGAACCGTCCGACCCTTGGCGGACATTGTCACAGGGCTCCCCATCCGCCAGCAGGCCAAACCACCAGGCGATGCCGCCAAGTGCCGCACGCTGCTGGGGCTGGATCCGTCGCGATCGACGCTGGTCATCACCGGCGCGTCCCAAGGGGCTACATCGATCAATCAACTGGCTACACAACTGGCAGCCAATCACGCTGACGTATTGCGTGGATGGCAGGTGCTGCACCTCTCGGGCACGCGTGATGCCGATCACATGACCATCACGTGGCGAGACAGCGGTGTGCCATCGCTGGTCGTGCCCTTTCATCATGAGATGGGCACCATCTGGGGCGCGGCCGATCTGGTCATCAGCCGTGCCGGCGCCTGCTCGGTTGCCGAAATCCAGTACGCCGGCATTCCCGCGATCTACCTGCCGTATCCACATCACCGCGACATGCACCAGCAATTCAATGCGCAGGCCTCCGTCGACGCACAAGCCGCTGTGGTCGTACACGACCACATTGACCCAATGGCCACCATGCCATCCTTATTGCAGGCCATCACGCCACTGCTCACGCATGAGGACCAATTGAGCCTCATGCAGCAAGCTGCACAAGGGCGAGCAGGCGGTGATGCCGCCCGTACGGTGGTCAGAATCGTGCTCGAACACCTCAAACAATGATCTCACAGTGAGTTGCGGCAGTTTCCAATGGTCCGCCGCACAGAGCGATATACACTGAACGTCGGTGCGATTGACCGGTCTCTCCGTACCAAGCGACCACCAACTGAATTTCATGAGCAAGAAGAAGTCCAACTCAACCAAGCCGGCTGCTCCTGGCACCCCCGGCGACGATGCAGTCCCAACCCCACCGCGGGTCCGCCGGCCGTGCGTCGTATTGGCCCCGACGGAGCATGTCCTCGATCAGGCCTTCTTGGTGTCCTTGGATGAGCAAGGTCTAACTCCGCGGCTTGAGCATGACCCTCAGATGGCCATGGCCGAAGTGTGCTTGCTGCGACGTGAAGCGCGGCAGCGAGCCGCCCAGCAAAGCGAGGCAACCGACATGCCCCCGCTCGTACTGATCGACCCGACTCAACCACACACCGCCAACATGCTGGTCGTGCTGCAGCGACTGATCCCTGACATTCCGATCTATGTTGTCGACGAACATGGCGCCATATGCCTTGAGCCTTCCACCGACGAAACCACGCCAACTGATCAAGCCGAACCGCCGATGGTCATTCAGCCACGACGCGATGTAGAAGTCACCGATCAGGAGTTGTCAGTGCTGCTAGGTGGGGATCCTCCGGCAACGGTTACGAGGGGTGATGCATGAGTGCCACATCGCCACGCAAACGTCGCCGACGGGTATTAACCCTTGGACCGGTTCCAAACATTGCAGGTGAGGGCATCGATACCGTTCCAGTGCCTTCCATCTTTGAGGCGTTGGGACTCATTGCCACAAGTCCGGCGCGAAGTCCCATTGAGGCCATCTTGATCTCGCCATCCTCATCCATGGCGGTCCTTGAAGTGGTTCGGCACGCACAGGCGATTCGGCGAGTCGACCCGACGGTTCAAATTTGCTTGGTCGGCGAAGCACAGACGGGGCAGGTCATTCAAGATCACATCGACCACCACCTCGATGGCACCTTGACCTGCGAATCCTTGCAACGCACGCTCGATGGCACGCCGACCGAGCCTCGCCGCGATCAGGCGGCACCAACCTTGCATATCAAAGCAGCGCACACAGCGGAGATCTCACATAACGCCGTGATTGGTGATTCGGATTTGCTCGAAGCCTTACTCACCAATACCAACCACATCCTGCCTCTGGCCATTCGCGCTATCGAACAACGCACCGGCCTCTCGCCCCTGACCTTTGCCGCCGATGGCGCTGGAGGCTCGGAAGCCTCGCCCGTTCGCCGAGACATGACAACGTGGGGTCACCTCACCGGCGGCGACCCAGCCCAACTAGAGCCCTGGGCTTCGTGGCTTGCCCGCTGGCTGGCCGTCCGTGACATGATTTCGACACTGCGAGAAGACGCGTGGCGAGACCACCTCACGGGCGCCTGGAACCGCCGCGCGTTCGAACAGATTCTCAACACCTCATTGGAGCAAGCCCAATCCATGCGGCGCGAGTTGACGGTCTTTGTCTTCGACATCGATGGCTTCAAGCCCTTCAATGATCGATTCGGCCACGAGGCCGGCGATGCCATTCTCCGAGCCATGGTCTACGTACTCTCAGCAGTCATCCGAGAAGACGACCACGTGTGCCGCCTTGGTGGCGACGAATTTGCGGTGGTCTTTTCCGATCTCACCGAACTGCGAACGCCTGGTTCACGCCACCCCGATACGGTCGAGGGGCTCGCAACGCGAATTCAGCAGCGGATCAACGAACTGCACATTCCCGAACTTGGCGTCGACGCACCGGGCCAACTGACCATCTCTGGTGGCCTAGCCACCTTCCCATGGGACGGGGATGACCCGACCGCCCTGCTGCGGATCGCCGATCAACGGGCCCTGCAATCCAAACGGCGAGGAAAGAACTGCCTCACCATCGGACCAGGTCAGAAGTGATCGGCGCACGTCGTCCGCGTGCGAATCCAGCGACCAATCTCAGATAATGCGTCGCGATCGATGCCGGTTTCAAACCCTCGCTCGTCGCAGACACGCGTCAAGGCTTCGGTTGATACGTTTCCCGATGCCCCGGGCGCAAAGGGACAACCTCCAAGACCACCAACCGATGCATCGAACCGACGGATCCCCAGATCAAGACACCGCTGGGCCACCTCGGCGGCCCGACCATTCGTGTCGTGCAAATGCATGACCAGAGCATCGACATCACACACACCATTCATGGCCCCAATCAAAGGCTCCATATCATCTGGTGTGGCCACACCTATCGTGTCACCAAGGTCAATCTCCAATTCCCCCAGTGCAAGCAGTTGGTCGACAACCTCCCGAACACGACTCGGTAAAATTGGACCGTCATAGGGGCATGCCACGGCGCAACTGACGTAGGCCCGCACTGGAATGCCCGCGGCCGTGGCCTGCTCAATCACCGGCTTGAACCTCTCCAATGAACCAGCAAAGTCCGTATTGATATTGCGGCGGCAAAAGGTCTCGCTGGCCGCGGTGAAGACCGACACCTTGTTGACCCCAGCAGTCAAAGCGCGGGCCATGCCCTGTTCGTTGGGCACCAGCGCTGAGTACACCACGTTTTGGCGGCGGTTGATGCCTTCGAACACCTCACCTGCATCGGCCAACTGTGGGACCCACTTGGGACTCACAAACCCACTCACTTCAATTTCCATCAGCCCCGCAGTGGCAAGTCGATCGACAAGATCGATCTTGTCGGCCACCGATATCACCCCCGGCTCGTTCTGGAGGCCGTCACGCGGACCCACATCCGTAATGCTGACTGTGGTGCTCATGGTGCGTCGCGGCGGTCTCGTTGTTCACGCCGTTGCGCTCGAATGAAGAAGGTCAGCAACGCCGCGGCGACCAGTATCGTCAACCCGACGCCCACACAAAACAACACCAGTTCGATCCACGACACCGAGGTATCGGGCTGCATCATCGTCATCATGTTCCACACTCCAAGTCACCGACCAACTCCACCGGTGCAGACCACCGCTCGGTACCGCTCTGAAAGTCCAGTAGTGTTCCAGGCGACGCGTGCGCCCACTTGATCATCGCCACACAAATGGCCTCAGTGCCCCGCATCGGCGAAGGAGCGCTCGATGTCACACCACCGATCGGGGCGTCAGTCACACTGGCACCAGGGAGCAAGACGTGAGCGCCGGCGATTGGAAGCGATTCCCGACCCATCGCGGCAAAGCGAAGCACTTGCTTGGGGTGCCCAAGGTTTTCCATTCTCGCAACCACTTCCTGCCCCGGATAGCAACCCTTGGTGAAACTGACACGTTGGCCGAGCAATCCTGTTTCGTGAGGTAGGTTGGCTGGCCCAAAGTCAACATGCCACATGGGTGTGCGGGCTTCGAGACGCGCCATGTTGAATGCATACCAGCCCACCGGCCGCACCGGCCAGTCACATGTCTGACCGTACGAAAAGATCGCCTCCCACACCTGCACGACCGCATCGCGAGGCACCACAACCGACACGCCGGGCACTGACAATATGTCGCGGCGGGCGATCCGTACGGGCACACCGCCAAGCTCCCCGTTGACAACCTCGCCCAGTTCGGGCATCGCAACGCACAGGCCCGTGAGCATGGCGCCGACTTGGGAACCATGAAGTTCCAACCGATACACCGATGGTTCAGCAGCAACCCGAACGTCCTCAGTAAAGAGCATGGATTCGATGAAGGCCACAACCTGAGACACATCATTCCAATCAAGGTCCAAGGTGACTGTGCCGTCTCCACCAATGACCCGCAGGTCCGACACAATGCGCCCGGTGCGATCCGTCAGAAACGCATCGACGACCTGACCGTTCCCGAGGCCCTGCACTTTAGCCGTCACGATGCGATCAATCAGGTCTACCGCGTCATTTCCTGCAAGCGTAATAGTGCCGCGGTTGGCAGCATCAACAACACCGACGCCGCGTTGCAAGGCGGCGTATTCAAGTTCCACCGATCCAAGCGTCGCGAGCACCTGACACGAACTGTCATCACCCCACTGGAGAAACTCCACTTCCAAGACCGGCGCATCGCCAGTGGCCGCACCTAGTCGGCGCGACTCCTCGCCGCCCGTTGGCAGTGCGCGATCCGCCTGAGCGGCACGGAGAAGATGATCACGAAGCGGCATGTGATACATGCTCGCGGAAATCCATCCGGCCTGCCGCTGCGGCCACAAGCGATCGGAACACACCCAGCCCCAATGGACCGGGCCCCGATCGTTCCGGGTGCCACTGCACACCAAGGTAAAAGTCCCGCTGTGAGTCTTGCACCGCCTCGATCACACCATCGGGGGCCCTCGCCACAATGTCCAGCGTGCCTGACGTCCGCATGGCCTGATGATGACGGCTGTGCACCGTTCCATCACCAAGAGATCCACTGACGGCGTGCTTGGCACCATCGGCATGAAGTTCGCCCCGCTTGTGATCGTCAGGCAGATGCTGATTCAAATCACCCCCGGCTTCCAACCCCATGAACTGCATGCCAAGGCACACGCCCAGCAGTGGAAGATTCGCCTCCATCGCTGCATGTAAGACAGCCAAATCTCGATCTTGACGCTCAGGGTCGATGGTGGTGGCTTTGGGGTGGGTGGGCCGACCCCATCTGGTCATGATGGGGTCGTCACCTCCACTGAGCACGACGCCGTGGCACAATGCCACCGCCTGAGCGACCGCCTCTGGGCTGCCCGAAAGCGTCACTGGCACACCACCGGCCGCTTCGATCGCCGTGACATAGGCCTTCGAGAGCACTAGGCGTCCTCGCTGCTGATCCGGGGTTAGGCCAATAATGGGGCGAGGCATGGAAAACAAGTCCTTTCGCGGGCGTGAGCGGCCCGCTATACTGGCCGATTCGTCGCTCCAGTCCACTGTATGGGCTGGGGCTGCTGAACCACAGTACCCATGACGAGGAATCGTTGAAGCCTATGCCTCCAAAACCACAAACTCGATCACGCCGCACGAAGATCGTCCTCCGGGACGCCAAGGACAATCCTTGGGTTGACTACAAGAACGTCGATGAACTTCGCCGCATGATGACCCCCAACGGCAAGATCTATTCGCGTAAGCGACTTGGGACCTCTGCCGTAGAACAACGCCGCGTGGCGCAAGCCGTCAAGCGAGCCCGCTTCATGGGTCTGCTGCCCTACACCAGCGGCACCCTTTGATCTGACAACCACCGGGGCCAACGCAACACCCGTAAACCACACGCCCTATGGGCGTGTGGTTTTTACGTCGATATTGAAATGGCAGGACTCAACTGCGCAGGCCAACAATGCCCCGCAGCCACTGTGCAGCGCGGGCCCCGAATAATCTGGTTCGGAGTTGGCGCAGGCCGTCATCTGATCGATCGATTGCCCGCCCCCTCGCAATCCACCCAGCGGCCTCAGAGAGATGTCCTTCCAGCAGGGAGACCAACGCCAGGTTATGAATGGACGCGATGCACATCGGATCATGCCGCAGCACCCGCCGGCTGGCCGCGCGACCACCTTTGAGATCATCTGCCCGAAACCTTGCCTCGGACAATTGCCGAAGCCGATCCAAACCCGCTTCCGTATCGGATCGCACTAGGAATTCCAGTACACGCGCCGCATCTGAGGCAAGATCCGCCTTCAGGAGGAGGTCCGACAAGTGGGTCAGGGCCGCCTGCCCGTCTTGGGTTCCGGCGATTCCCTCGGTGGCCTGCATTCGTCTGGCCGCCGCGGATAACAGGGTGCGTGCATCGCCCATCTGCCCGAGATGCAGCAGCACTTCTCCAAGCGCCGCATCGACCGATGGGTGCGTCGGCTCAAGACGACGCACCAGTTGCAAGGCCAATGCCGCCTGCTGGAACTGACCGGCTCGCATCGCAAGGCGTCCAAACTGGAAGTGCGCGGCGGTATTGGTCGGGTCGACCTGCAACACCCGTTGCAAGACATCGATGGCGTTGTTGAAACGTCCCGTTTGCTCAAGTAATTCCGCATGTGCCAGTGCGATGTCTGGTTCCATGCCCTGAGATGGTTCGAGGCGTTCAAAGATCGCCATCGCATCATCCTCACGGCCAAGTTCAAGGTACACCGACGCAAGCCGTCCGCACGCCCTGCTGTGTCGAGGTTCGTCACGGAGGGACTCTTCCAAGCACCATGCAGCCTTTTTCCATGACCTTCGCGCAGCCAAACTGATCCCTAGTTCTGCAAGGCATTTGGCCGAATGCGTTTCAAATTGCATTTCAGCCATGTAGAAGTGTGTCTCTGCTTCATCGTGCAGACCCGCCGTCGCGGTGGCTTCAATGAGCGATGCCCACGCCTCATCTAAGGATGGGTCGATGCCCACAACTTTCTGGAAGTGGGTCGCAGATCGAGTCAAATCGCCCGTTCGCCGAGCGGCTTCAGCGGCGGCCAGATGAAACTCAACATCATCTGGCGCGTGGGTCGTGGCCATGACAAAGGACGCAATAGCTTCCGAGTCGCGGCCGGTCAGTTCCAGAATGATGCCCAACTGGTGGTGCCACTGTGGTTGCTGGTCGTCAAGATCCAAAGCTCGCCGCAAGGAGGCCTCAGCCTCTGCCCACCGACCGTTCTCAAAGTAGTCCAACGCATTGTTCGCGTGTTGTTCCGCGTCCAACCAGTCGGCCATCGATAACTCCTGTCGTGCTCAACCCGAGATGCCAGGACAACTTGTCGCCGGCGATGGGCACAGTATATCCCACTGCGGGGGCCCGCTCCAACGGGCCCAAGTGGGCAGCATTGCGTAGACTGTAGGCCCGCTCTCATGCCTTGCTCCATGCACCTTCCAAAAGCCATCCTGATGATGCCGATTCTGCTCGGCGCCTGCACGCCCTCCCCATCGCACTCGCGGGTTGAAGTCGCCATGGCGGTCGTCGCGCCGCCTTTGGATGATGCAACGGCCAGACGTTTGCAAGTCAGTTCGGTCCTGCTCACCAGCGACTCGCCGGACATCGATACAGAGGTTCGCACAGCCGCCGCTCGAGAATTGATGGATCTGGATCGAGCCGAAGCACGCGTTGTGTTAATCGAGGCTTTGCGAAGCAAATCCATCGAACCAACCAAGGCAGTCCTAGATGCTTTGCGACTGGGGCCAACAGCCCACGCCGAACTAGTTGACGCCGTCATAGAAATCATGCCCGCTACCGATCCAACTCTGCGAGAGACCATCGGTGGTTTGCTCTCACGGTTTTCACAGCGATACCCGGACGTAGTCAACCGAGTAGCCAAGCAAGCACTCGATCAGCAACACGGGCCCAATGACCGACTCGCTGCGGTCGTCGCACTTGGTGGTTTTCGGCATGCTCCAGCACCTGCCGCAGCAGAATTGATGACGATCCTGAGACGATCCGATACCGAACCCGATGTAGTCGTCATCGCTGCAATGGAACAATTGTCACGACTGACTGGCTTGCCCCCAAGCGGTAATCGCATGCAGTGGCTTGCCTGGTGGGAAGACAACCGAAACCGTCCAGCCGAACGCTGGCTCGAGGACATGGTCGAAGCGCTCACAAGACAAGTGGCCAGCACCCAGCAGGAACTTGACGCCACACGCGAGGCTGAGTTGCGAATGACGGCGAGATTGCTCGCAACCTACAACGAATTCTGGCCGCTGCTTCCAATCGATCGGCAACAGGCCGGGTTGTCTGCACTGCTCCAAGATGATCTTGGTGCGGTTCGAGCCTTTGGGGTCGACCGATTGGCCATCTTGCTTCGTGACGGGCACGCCTCTCCAGAGGGACAGATCGCCGCACTGACGCTTCTGCATGACAAAGACCCGACCGTTCGCAGTAAAGTTGCCATGATCCTGCCGGAACTAGACCCCACCTTGGTATCGCCAGCCATTCCTGCGGCACTGGCACGAGAACAAGACTCGGCAATCCTCAACCAACTGCTTGGTCGGGCTGCGGCACTTCGTTTGCAGAGTGTTGACCTCACAACAATCGAACCATTGCTAGCGAACCATGAGACGCGCTACGCGGCGGCCGATGCGATGTGGGCTATTCAAACGCAGCGACCACCTATGTCCCAAACTCAGCAGGACCAACTCACGCCAACCATCATCGAAGCGTGGAATGCCCAGCCTTCTCCGTCACTGGCTGCGCTTCTGATTCTCACAAACGCAGATGAACACATTCCGGGAGTGCTTGGATATCTCGACGATCAAGACCCCAAGTGGAAGCAAGCTGTTGCTGAGGCCTTGCTGCTGACTGGTCGCCACGATCCGTTGATTCAACGAGCCACGGACGAAGCGATCTATCCATTTACGCTCGTAGCTGTCGAGCAGCGGGATGACGACACAAAGCTTGCCCGCATTCTGGCCCTGACACCACCGCAGGCACAAATCGGCCTATGGAATTCCGCAGTACTGAAAGCTGCTGGTGAAGTTCCGGCCTCCAACCGCCTTACATCCGATGACCTGCTCAGCGGGTACGCGACCATCACAGAAGTGGATCGCATCGCCCTGCTGCAGTCGGCCCTGGCCGATGACACGCTACCCGACCAATCGCGAGCAGAGATTGTCAGCAGACTGGGACCGCTGGTCCTACGGACAGGCGATCCTCGCGTCGTCGTCACAATGGTGGATGAACTCCCTGCATCGACTGTCGATGAAACGTTACGCAGCCTCAAATTTGAAGCCGCCCTCCGCGGACGTTTGTTTGATGTTGCCGCAGGCGTGCACGCTGAGCCCACTGCATGGATCACAGCCTTTGAACGACTGGAAGAGGCCCAGCCTCAGGCGGCCGATCTCATTCGGAGCGAAATCGTTCGACGCTTCAGCGAACAACTCGACGCAGCGATGCGCAAGCAACTCGGCGTTGCCGCAGATCCGATGATGGGTGAGGCTGACGAAGACGCGCCACCAACACGCTAATCGACCACGCCAGAGATGGCGACGACCAAGGAATTGCTCACTCATGGCAGCCGCACGCAAAAAGACCGCACGATTTCGAACCGAACACGATGCCATGGGCAAGATGACGGTCCCTGCCGATGTGTTCTACGGCGCCAGCACGCAACGCGCGGTGCTGAACTTCCCAATTTCTGGCACCCCGGTGAGTTGGGAGATCATTCACGCATTTGCCCTGATAAAGCGGGCAGCAGCCAATGCCAACCATGAACTTGGAAAGCTCGATGCGCGACGCCGCAATCTGATCATCAAGGCCTGCAACAAGATCGCCACAGCTTTGGAAGACCCGGACACCCGCACCGAAATGATGCGCAATTTCCCGGTTGATACATATCAAACCGGTTCAGGCACATCGACCAACATGAATGTCAACGAAGTCGTCTCCAACATGGCCTGCTTAGAAGCAGGCAAGAAGATCGGCGCCCAAGACCCTGTCCACCCAAACAACCACGTCAATATGGGGCAGTCCTCCAATGACACCTTCCCAACGGCCATGGAAGTCGCCGCAGCCGTACGGATCAAAGACCTGCTGCTGCCAAGCCTCAAGACACTGGCAAGGTCACTGCACGCCAAAGCGCGACAATTCGACAAGATCGTCAAGATCGGCCGGACGCATCTGCAGGATGCCACCCCGATCCGCTTGGGGCAGGAGTTCAGCGGCTACGCGGCGCAGGCCGACTACTCGATCAAGCGTGCCACCAACGCGTTGTCTTCCTTGTCATCGAATCTCCCCATTGGGGGCACGGCCGTGGGAACCGGTATCAACACACATCCAAAATTTGGACGCTCCGTCGCCAAGTTCCTAGCCAAGGACACGGGCATCAAGTTCCGAGAAGCGGCCAACCACTTCGAAGCGCAGGCGGCCAAAGATAGTTGCGTCGAAGCGCATGGTGACCTGCGAACGATCAGCGTGAGTCTCTCCAAGATTGCCAGCGACATCCGATTGATGGGCTGTGGACCTCGAGCCGGCCTGTTTGAAATTGAACTGCCCGAGTTGCAGCCTGGTTCATCAATCATGCCTGGCAAGGTCAATCCAGTGCTCGTCGAATCCGTCATGCAAGTGGCCATGCGAGTTGCAGGCAATGATGTCACCGTGGGGATTGGCGGACTGGGCGGGACTGGTTCGCTGATGGAACTCAATGTCGCCATGCCAATGATGGCCTACTGCATACTCAACAGCATTGGGCTCCTTGGCAATGTCACCGAACAATTCGCGCTCCACTGCGTCAAGGGCATCAAAGCAAATCGAAAGGTGATCAAGGACAAGGTTGAGCAGAGCCTCATGCTTGGCACAGCGCTGGTGCCGGTCATCGGCTACAACAAAGCCTCGGACATCGCCCATACGTGCTTCCGAACGGGGCAAACCATTCGAGCGTATTGCTTGGAGCACAACATTCTGCCGGCCGATCAACTCGACAAACTGCTCGATGTCACGTCGATGACGTATCCGGACTGAATCCGCGAAACACCAGCATGGCCAATGACACAATCGGCCATCGTGGGAACCCCCGCATTGTCATGATGCGGCCGAGGCCGTCTCGAGCATCACGCCACTGGTCAATCACCTGAATGGATGCCACGCATGCATCCCCTTCAAGCCGCCGGGCAATCAGACCGCCCAAGCCATAGCCCTCGATGTGCACAGGCTCATCGCTGCACGTCTCAATCATCCGCCGCACGTCCGAAGTCTCCAACGCACCGAGCGTCGAGGGGCCCGCGCATCGGTCGTGACCTCGCAGACAGGGGATCAACACCAACGAAACGTCCGCCGCCACTTCGATGGCGCGGGGCAACATGGTCACGGGCGACTCGCTCCAATCGTGAATCAGCACCCTCGGAGGCCCGGATCCATCGCCGTGGACGATCCACAGTGGGATATCCCGCCCGTCGCTTGCATGGGTAAAGGCGTCGTGCCCATCGAGGCCTGCCTCGATCGGATCCAGCGGACGCCCCTCCAGCACCGCTCTAGCGGCGGCCCCATCGTGTGGATGCCTCGCCCGATGCAGGAGCGCTGCGACACCCAGAAGCAACCAGATCATCACAGCAATGAGCAGCAGCAGGAACAATGACATGGCGAGGATGGTACGGCCGCCGGGTCGTACACTCACTGCACCGTCCATGCAGCCCACTCTTCAGGTCGACAACGAAGCGGATGTCCTCGTCCAAGTCACGCAGAATATGTGCCCGGCCTTTGACGGCATCGTGGTGCATCGTGTCTACTCGACCTGCTAGGCCGCGGGCATCAGGTTCAGCGTGTGTTAGAGGCATTCCTTCGACTGGATGCGATCACAAGAGCCATGATCGTTGACCTTCTGAATAATGCCTAAGGTGGAGTTGGAATCAGCGGCGGATTAGGCCGATGGAGTGAGCAGTGCCCGCCACAATCCGCATGAACCGCTCACCAGTAGGGATGTCATATTCGCTGTGCCCATTGTCCCCCCCACCCGATCGCCATATTGCACCAATTCATCAAAAACCGCTTTGATCGGGTGCTCTATCCCCCTAATCTCCGCTGAGAAGAAGTGCTGAGGGATTTTCTATGCCCACATATCGTAGTTGTGCCTCCATCTTTGCTTCCGGTTACCGCCATATCGGCCTTGTGGCCGTTCTTGCCACAACGTGCTCGGCAGCGGGCGCTCACGCTGTTGGACTAGCAGGAATACCTGACCTTCGGGAAGACGACCTCCGAGTCGTTGTCATGGGTGATTCGTTTTCCGTTTCAAGTTGGAATCGCACCTTTCCTCTTGTTCTTCAACGGCTGCCCGAAGGCCAAGTTTCGGCTGTGCAGTCTCAGCCTGGCGGATGGAGATTTCCAACTGACGGCATCGTCATGGGCGATCCTGAGCGCATCCGTGCGGAAGATTCTGCGGGCTATTGGATTGAACGAGATGTTTCGCCGCAACGATTCTTCACACTTCCAGTTGGAGAAATCGTAGAAAATATCCTGCCAGCTTCTGAACCGGACTCTTACTGCGGCCGGGTGCGCCTGCGACGCCAATGGCTCTCCGCAGGCGAACAATACATTCCTGGAGACGGGCATCATTTGGGCGTAAGGCTGATCACAAGAGAGCCATCTTCCGATGCAACCCCTGCTGCGGACATTGCGTTAGGTGGCACTGACTCCATGTCCAGTCTTCTTGACTTGTTTCAATTGCCCGCGCCTCCTGGACCCGGTCGAATTCAAGCATTGACACAAGGAGTGGTGACGGACGTGATTCCGGGCAATGGTGATGTTGATTCGATATTGCGAAACGCATCTGGGGAGATTGGCCGATTACAACTCGCTGGATCATGCTGGTGGAGCATCGATCAAGATGGGATCCGCCGACCAGGCTTGTATTATTCGTGTCTTGCGGACTCGTCATGGCAATATGCCGGATTCTGCGCCAACCAACCTGGGGGCAGTGCGTTCCACAAAGTCTTTGCTCGTTCGGACCTTGTGGACTGGCTTCAAGCAACAACCATCGATGCCAATCAAGATGTAGTATTTGTCATTCACTTTGCAACTGAAACCGGTGGCGTCTCAGAATTGGCCACTGTCTTTGAGCAAATTGTTGACCAGTGTGAACTTGCTGCAACCGAATCAGGCATCACTGGAACGATTTCCTGTCTCTTTGTGCTACCAACTCGAAACTCGATCTACGGACAGCCAGTTGATCTGGAGCCCGTTTACTTTGAACAGCACTGGGAAGCCATGGTTATGACCGCAACAAACTGCAATAACGTGGCCGCAGTGAGTCTGTACCACCTAACCGACGGCATGCGATTCGACGGCAATGACGATGCTCGAGAATGGCTTCGCAACAACAACTACACCGCTTTCAATCATGCGGGCAGCACGTATGATCTTGCCGATGGCCCGTTGGCAGGGGATCTTCTCGATGGGTCCAATCTGCATCCCGTTGACGATGTTTCCGCTGGATTTTTTGCATCGATTTTTTTAGACACGCTGGAGGGTGGCGCCTGCCCTGAGGACATCGACGGCAACGGAACGATCGGCGTCAATGACATTTTGATCGCACTGGGCAACTTCAACGGCACGGGGCAGGGCGACGTGGACGGCAACGGAGTCGTGGACATCAACGACATACTGCTGATCGTCGGGGCTTGGAACACCTCCTGCTAAGCACATAGGGGGACTTTCGAACGGTGATTGCGTCGTTCCAGGCACCTTGTATGGCCTACTCAGATAGCGGCTTGGTCATTGTGAAGAAGTCAATGATCCGACCATCTTGGTCGAACGCGCGAACCTCGAAG
>CAZGFN010000031.1:0-30869 GCA_964524945.1 uncultured Isosphaeraceae bacterium | reverse complement strand
GCTGGGGGTCGGGATAAAATTCTGGAAGTCGGCGATGAACTCGAGCAAATTTGCGAGTTGATCCGTGGCGACAAATCCCTAGGTGAGTATTTCACATCGCCTGTCATCGACCCGGCGCGTCGCTCCACGGGCATTCGAACCATGTTCACGGATCGCATCACTGATTTGGTGCTGCGATTCATGCTCGTACTGAATAACAACGGTCGTCTTGGCCACCTTGAGCCGATCACAGCAGCCTTTGATGAGTTGGTGCAAGATGCATGGGGACGAATCGAAGTAGATATTTGGACTGCATCGCCGATGCAAGACAACTTGCGTGCTGAACTCGCCAGCAGGCTGCACGAGATTCTTCACAAAGAGCCGGTGCTGCATGCATGGATCGACGAGTCAATGATCGGTGGCATCCGCATTCGTGTGGGCGACCGCATGATCGACGGCTCAGTTGCTGCCAAACTTCGACAGATCGAAACCCAACTTCAACAACATGGCAGTCGCCGCATTTCGGAGTCTCCCGATGCCTTCCTGACCGTGCCTGCTAGTGAACGGAGATTTGACTAATGCGACTCATTGCCTGCATTCTGGCGATCGCAAGCTGCACCGCAGCATTGGCCAATGTGTCGACCCTGACCGTTCGAGGCATGGCCACCCTTGAGGTTCCCGCCGACCAGTTCATGATTTCACTTGGTTCCACACACACGGCCGACACGGTTTCCGACGCACGCGCAGAAGTTGACAGACATATTGCCAAGATCGCCGCGGCACTGAAGGAACTGGGATTCGCTCGAGACATCGAGTGGAAGACCGGTCGGTATGACGTCGCCCCTCAATGGGAGCCACGCCCAAAGAACTTTACCAAAGATTGGAAGCCCAAAATCATCGCCCAAAAGGTCACTGTTTCTATCTCTGTGAGATCGACACAACTCAGCAAGATTGGGCCGCTCATTTCCAAGGCCTCTGACGCGGGCGCCAACCAAATTGGCTCGCTGTACTTCAGTCTCAAAGATCCCCGCACGAGCCGCCAAGAAGCCATTGCAACCGCTGCCAAGCATGCCATCGAAGACGCACGGACCCTCGCGGCCGCCTCAGGCGTGTCGCTGGCCTCGATTCGACAACTTTCCTTAGATGGCGCCAACCTACAACCCCCACGGCCCATCGAATACAAGACCCTTGCCCCTCGAGCCATGGTCGCCATGGACTTTGAGGCCTCTGCGGCCCCCGACATCGCCGGGGGAACCGTGACGGTCACGGCCAACGTGACCGCCGAATGGATGATTGACCAACTGCACCGCGCCGAACCGGCCACATCGCAGACACAGGATTGACAGGACCCATACCGTGAAGATCAAAACCGACGAAATCACCGCCGTCATCAAACAAGAGATTGAGCAGTTCGCCAGCGAACTGGAGGTCTCCGAAGTCGGCCGCGTCGTCGAAGTCGGCGACGGCATCGCACGCATCTACGGGCTGGGCTCATGCATGGCAGGCGAGCTGCTCGAATTCGACACGAACAAGGGTCCGATCATGGGCCAGGCGATGAACCTTGAAACCGATACGGTTGGTGCTGTGATCTACGGCGAATACCTCGCGGTCCGCGAAGGTGACACCGTTCGCACGACCGGTCGCCTCTTGGAAGTGCCTGCTGGCGAAGCATTGCTAGGCCGCGTGGTCGACCCGCTAGGCAACCCCATCGATGGTCGTGGGCCAATCGAAACGACACACACACAGAAGCTAGACATCGTCGCGCCGGGCATCGCGGCCCGCCAACCGGTGACCGAGCCGCTGCAAACGGGCATCAAGGGCATCGACTCGATGATCCCCATCGGCCGTGGTCAACGAGAACTCATCATCGGCGACCGAAAGACCGGCAAGACCGCCGTTGCGCTCGACGCCATCATCAACCAGAAGCAATTCTGGGGAACCGATGACGCCGTGGTGTGCATCTACGTCGCGGTCGGCCAGAAAGATTCGACCGTCGCTGGTGTCATCGACACGTTGCAACGGCACGGGGCCATGGAGTACACCATCGTGGTGAATGCCGGCGCCTCGACTTCGGCACCCCTTCAGTACATCGCGCCCTACGCTGGATGCGCCATGGGCGAGTACTTCATGTGGAAAGGTACGGAAGGCAAGACACCCAAGCACGTCCTGTGCGTCTACGACGATCTGTCCAAACAGGCCACCGCCTATCGACAGCTCTCGCTGCTGCTTCGTCGCCCACCTGGTCGCGAGGCGTACCCCGGCGATGTGTTCTATCTGCACAGTCGCTTACTCGAACGTGCCACCAAACTGTCCGATGAGAATGGCGGTGGTTCACTAACTGCCCTTCCAATCATCGAGACGCAAGAAGGTGACGTCTCGGCGTACATTCCGACCAATGTGATTTCGATCACCGACGGTCAGATCTACCTGCAACCGGAACTCTTCGCAGCGGGCGTCCGCCCCGCCGTCAACGTCGGTATCTCCGTAAGCCGCGTCGGTGGCAACGCGCAGATCAAAGCCATGAAGGAAGTTGCCGGCTCGCTGCGACTTGACCTCGCGGCCTACCGTGAATTGGAAGCCTTTGCCCAGTTGGGGACCGAACTCGATGCCACCAGCCAGCGGCAACTTGACCGCGGCGGACGTATGGTGGAACTGCTCAAGCAGGGGCAGTACCAGCCATTCGGGGTCATCGATCAGTGCCTCTCTATCTTTGCTGGTGCCAAAGGCGCGTTGGACGATGTACCCATCGATCACGTGCACGCCTTCGAACAAGGTCTCTTGGACCACTTCCGCGGTCCCGCCAAGGCCATGCGAGACGCCCTAGTTGAGAAGCGATCCTTCAAGGGCATGGAAGACGACTTCCTCAAGGAGATTCTGGAATTCAAGGCGACCTTTACCGCCGCTCAGTGATTTTCCGACCCCGCTGACTTCATGCTCACGGCACCCACATCTGGGTGCCGTGGGTCGTTTTTGATCGCTGGGGTGTTGTGCGACAATGCCCACGTTCACCGCCCCTGTGAGCCGATAGGACAGACACCGCCATGACCTGCTCGAACACCCCATTTCTGCAAGCAGCCCTCGAAGCCGTCGCTACCGCCGCGGTTATCACGCAGCGTGTGCAGGCAAATCTCGATGCCATCGGAAGCCACGCCAAAGATGACCGCAGCCCGGTAACTGTCGCAGACTACGCCTCGCAGGCCATCGTCTCGCTAGTCCTTGAAGAAGCCGGGCTACCGCAGGCAGATCGCCTGATCGTGGGGGAAGAAGCTGCCGCGGGCCTGCGGCTGGAATCACAGACACCCATTCGCCAAGCGGTCGTCGCCACCGTCGGTGCGTGGCGACCAGGACTGGGCGAGGATGACATTCTCAACGCGATCGATCGCTGCGATCATGATGGATCGTCCAGTGGCTTCTGGACGTTGGACCCCGTCGACGGGACCAAGGGCTTTCTGCGTGGACAGCAGTACGCCATTGCGCTTGGACGAATCGAAGATGGTGAGGTGGTGCTGGGCGTTCTGGGCTGTCCCAACTTGCCCGTTGACGTCGCCATTGAGCCCACCGAAGCCGATCCCACCGGCATTGGATCGCTGTATGCCGCGGGCAAGGGACAGGGCGCGTGGGAGTTTCCTCAGGCCGACCCATTGGCCACGCCACTGCGAATTAACTGCCCTGTCTGGACATCCGACATGCCAGTACGAACCTGCGCCAGCGTCGAAAAAGCGCACTCGAATCGCAGCGACACCGATCGCTTGCTTGAGCACCTCGGAGCAAGCGTCAATCCGGTGCGACTGGATTCACAGGCCAAGTACGCAGTGCTCGCCCGAGGTCAAGCCAATGCCTACCTTCGCATGCCAACCCGAGCCGACTATGTCGAACGCATCTGGGACCACGCTGCAGGGTGTATTCTGGCGCAGGAAGCAGGTGCTCTGGTCAGTGACATCACTGGGCAGCCACTGGACTTCTCGTGTGGTGCTGGACTGGAACGCAACAGCGGTGTCATCGCCGCAGCTGATGGATTGCATCAACGGCTGATCAAGGGCATCGACGCCCTGAACATGGCCGCGACGCCATCCTGATCAGGAGGACCCTCCGCTGGATCTCGCCGCTTGGTACACGCTCCTTGTGCTACTCCTAGTAGCCGTATCACTCATCTCGAATCGGATGGGCATGGATGTAGCCATGCTTGGAGGATTGGTGCTCTTGATGCTTGGTGGGGTCGTCGACATCGACCACGCCGTTCAAGGGTTTGCATCAACAGCGGTGTTGATGCTCGGTGGACTGTTCATCATTGCCAGTGGGCTGGAACGCACCGGGGCCTTTCAAATGTTCGCGCAGCGACTTCTCGGACACCCCAAAACATTGGCTGCTGCGCAGTGGCGGCTGATGGTGCCCGTCTCGCTGCTCTCGGGCTTCATGAACAACACCCCCATCGTCGCCATCTGCCTACCCATCGTTCGCGATTGGTCACGGCGACTCGGGCTCAGTCCATCGCATCTCTTCATGCCGCTGAGTTTCGCCGCCATTCTCGGTGGGAAACTGACCTTGATCGGCACAGCCACCAACATCATCGTGATGGAAGACTTCATCGAGTGGTGGCAGGGCGACCAATCAATCTGGGCACGTGACGCAGGTTTCACAGCCCCCTCCTCGTTGGTGGAATTTCTTGGAGTGGCAGCCATCGGACTGCCCTGCCTCATTGTCGGTCTCATATTCATCTCGATCTTTTCATCACGCGTGCTTCCTGTTCGCAAGAAAGCCCAAGACCCCGACCAACTGGATGCTCGCCAGTATCAGGTTGAATTCAGCGTGGAACCTGACTCGCCGTTGGTGGGCCGAAGCATTGAGGCCGCGGGTCTTCGAAGTCTGCCTGGCCTCTTTGTGTCGGGCATCGAACGGGGCGATCTGATGCTCCCAGCAGTCAATCCAGACACCGTACTGGAGTCAGATGATCGACTGTTCTTCGTAGGGGCGCTCGAGTCGGTCATTGACTTGCGAAAGATCAAAGGTCTCGAACCACACGATCACCAAGCCGACAAAATCGAGGGCTCGCGGTCCAATCGAGCCGTCGTAGAGGCCGTCGTGTCGACCAATTCTCCGCTGGTAGGAAAGAGTGTTCGCGAGTCCCGATTCCGAACGCGATACAACGCGGTCATCTTGGCGGTCCATCGGCAAGGCGAACAAATTGCAGTAAAGGTCGGTGATATTGTCCTGCGGACCGGCGACACTCTATTGCTTGAGACGAGTCGCGACACATGGCAGAACTGGACCCGCAGCGACGAATTTCTACTCGTCTCGGATGTGCCCGACGCCGATCCCGTTCGACATGACCTCGCGCCAGTGGCGCTGCTGATTCTTGCATCGCTCGTAGCCTTGCTGATCTTCGAGCCAGTCAATCGTGTGGTTGCAGTCTGGGCGTGCGCCCTGGCAATGGTGCTGACGCGTTGCATCGCCGGAAGTGAAGCCCGCCGCTCCATCAACTGGCAGGTGCTGCTGGTAATTGGGGCAGCCCTTGGCATGGGGGCCGCGGTGGAGGAAACTGGATTGGCCGCCATGGCTGGCAACACACTGGCGGCACTTGGATCTGAAACGAGCCTCTTTGTCGTGCTGTTGGTGCTGTTTCTGGTTGCGTCCATCGGCTCACAGTTTGTCACGGCCTACGCCGCAGCGGCCCTGCTGCTGCCCGTGGCCATGGGCCTTGCCGCATCACTGGGAGCCGATCCGATCATCTTCACATTCGTTCTGATGATCGGTGTGGGGTGCAGTTTCATTACGCCCATTGGGTATCAAACCAACCTGATGGTTTATGGACCGGGTGGATACCGATTCCTTGACTTCATGCGACTGGGCGCACCATTGACCATCGTTCTAGCCGTCTTGTGCGCCTGGCTGGCGCCGGTGATCTACGGGTGACCCAATCACAGCGACCTGCCAGAACGGCCTCTAAGGCGTGTGGGTGGATACTCACCTACTGTGGTGGTGCGATTTTTGTCGCGTGGCTGCTTGGCGTGGCACTCTCAGATCGATGGGCGTGGAGCCAATGGCTCCTGTGGATGACCGACCTGTCGCTGGTGCCTGCCGCTGCACTCATCATGGCGGGGCGACTGGTTCGGGGACGACGCGGTATCAGCCCCTATGTACTGGTCATGGTGTTGGGGCCAGTGTTCTGGGCCGCTTCCTTGTGGGGCTGGGGATGGCTGAAGTGGACGAATGAATCGACTACGGACACCATCCGAGTGTTGCAGTGGTCTGCTGGGCCAGTGATCGGCGACCCGACGCCATACGCCAACTTCATCACCTCGATTGACGCCGACGTCAGCATCGTCCACGGCGCGCATCGCGCTGCGCCCACGGACACGTTTCGTGCATGGTCTCACCAACAGCGGGTCTTCATACGCGGCGCCTTTCTCATTGCCAGCCATATTCCTATCACACGACTGCAAACCATCGGTTGGGCTGACGACATCACGTTGGTATATCTGGAACTACTACCACCGCAAGCCGAGCCACTTCGCATGATTCTTGTTGATCTCCCCAGTGATCCCGCCCGCAGTCGCAACGCCATCGTATCGCGGGCCAAACACATGCTCAAAGAACGCCAAGCGGAAGCCGACGTAATGCTCGGCGACTTCAACCTAACCCAGGGCAGTTGGCAACTTCGCAACTTGATGCCCCCGCTGGAGCCTGTGTGGTTTGATACGGGGCACGGTTGGGGGGGGACCTATCCCCGTAACGTACCGGTGTTGCAATTAGATCATGTGCTTGCCATGCCCGATCGCGTGCAGTCGATTCACGTGGTAACGCCACCCATCGGCAGACACCGCGCCATGGTTTCGGACATTAAAGTGCTCAAGCAGATCGAGTGATCAACCGTCCGGATCGCTGACGATCCAAAAGGCTTTGCCGCTTTGCCACGGGTCGTTCCAAAGCGTGCGAATCAACTCGTTGTGAGATCCCGCATGTAAGCCGACGTCGTCTTGAGGCAGGGCACCCAGCAGGAACTGGTCGTCTTGCCACGCAACCGATGAATCGGCACGAAGCACGTTGACGCCCGTCTTGTGGTTGAGGTCAGTGCGGCGGCGAAGGCCGTCGACTGACACCATGGCCGTGGGTGAGCGGTCCAAAGTGATTTCCCGCCCACGGTCATCAAGATGTCCGATGTAGTGGTAGTTGCAGTAGATGGTGTGATCAGGCTGCATGTCTGGAAAGGATGGATCCGGGGCAACCCAGTCCTCGCGGTAGCGGCGGAATGGATGCTCGCCCCAGTGCGCTGGTGAATAGAAGACTTCGGGGGCCTTCACCAGACCGGATGCAAACAGGTGTCCAAGCCCGTCCCAATTGTGCCAGTGCTTGTCATCGAGCGCCAGTTTGTAGCCCTTGTGCCGATTGCGGCGCTGCGCAAAAGCTGGGCCACTGGTGTCGTCATCGACACGCGGAGCATACACACGCATCAGTTCAGCCAAGGCTGGCGATCCATTGCTCTCATCGAGCACGCGGCTCGGAGGTAATTCCCCGTCGTGCGCGCCAGCCCACATCGTCAATCCCTGACCAAGGGTTCGTTGATTACCGGCACTGATCACTCGATACGCGGTGTGCCTCACGCTTTGCAGACTCGGCATCAACAAGCCGAGCAGAATCGACACGATCGCCATAACGACCATGAGTTCAAGCAAACTGAACCCGAATGTGGCGTGACGAGATGTACGAAAACGATTCTTCATAACAGAGCGCACAACACAGGGGCAGGGAAAGTCCCCCAGCCCGTGCTTACCTATACCATAACCCCAGACCCGTACGCCACGAGCGTAGAAATGCCCTTCATTGGCAGGAAAAATGACCCCTCATATTGGCCCCCCCCGGGGGGGTCTGGGTTTGACCTGACCGGCTGACGTGGTACCGTAAGGTGATCCCAGAGGCACCTCCTCGAGATTTGGAGCCATTTTTGACCACCAATCAGTCCCAAACCGACTTGGACCTGATGCAACGAGTCGCTACAGGCGATGAATCGGCCGTAGGGGAGTTATATGACCGTTTTGGCGGTCTGGTCTATCGCGGTGCCAGGCAACTCCTTCCCAGCGATGCGGAGGCCGAGGATGCCGTGCAGGAGGTCTTTCTGAGACTCTGGAGGACCGCAGAGCGGTTTGATCCAGGGCGGGCCAAATTGGTGACCTGGGTCATGCTTATCACCCGACGGCACGTCATCGACCGCATCCGCAGGGCGGCGGTCCGGCACAAACCCAGCACGCTGACAGCCAATAACGAGGCTGCCACGAACCCAGAAAGCTCCCTCGCCTCAAAATCTGAGCGAAATCAGCAGCTTTTAGCCTGTTTGGCCGCCCTGCCTGAAATGCAACGGAGCGTCATTGAACGAGCGTATTTACAGGGGCACACCCTCCGCGAGGTATCCGCCCAGTTGGACATGCCCCTTGGAACTGTCAAATCTGCCCTCAGCAGGGGGCTTGCGCGGCTCAGAACCAATGCATCTGGAGATCTTCCTGATTGGGCTGCATCCTCTTGAGCCCTTATGCCGAACACCTAGGCGAGACATCTACTTATGGCACCTACTACCCAAATCCGTTCCATGCAGGAGCTGGCTGAACTGGCCACGCTCGATGCGTATGGACTCCTTGATGAAACTGATCTGCTCCGCTTGGAGCAGGCCATGCTGCAAAGTCCCAGTGAAGTCCGAGCCCTCGTACGCGCGATTCAGGACGATATCGCGGCCGATGAGCAATTGCTTCCAGACTGTGCCCCCTCAGATGACCTGAGGCAACGCGTGCTCAGCCGCGTCCAAGCCGCCGTCGACCTGCATCATGTCACTGCTTCAAATCAACTTGTACCCCCCTCCGCTTTGGACAATCGCACACTCTCTTTTGCACGGCACTCCATGCGATCTGTCTGGACATGGCGAATGGCCGCCCTCATTCTCCTTGGAGCGTCTGTGGCACTGATCATTGTCAAGGAACGACAGCAACAGCACTTCGACCGGGTCATCCGTGAAGCCATCAGCCTGCAAGCCGATGCACAGGTCAAAGATGGGCTTGGCGATTCCTATGCGACATTTGTGGCACTCATGGAACGCCCAGACGTCCGACATATCTATCTGGTGGGTCCCAATGGGGATGGCACCGTTCGCCTATCCATCGATGAGCAGGCCGGTCAGATGTACGCCTTTGGCATGGATTTGGCCGGGCACGGACAAGCCTGTTCGCTGGAACTGCGTGACCAAGATGGTCAGATCGTCACGAGCGATACATTCCCCGCTGATCGATACATCACAGGCATTGCCGTGCAAGTCGATCCGGCCAAGCTTGCCAATCTGACTGCCTTCCTCATCGGCGGCAGCGGAGATGTGCTCGCCAAGGCACCCCTTCGAGCCTGATCACACTCAACTTGATTCATCTATACGACGCATCCACTCCATTTCAAGTGCGGTGCGTTGTTCGTTGAGGGTCGCTTGCCGCTGCACGCAATCCGCCATCGCGGCGGCATCAGACCACACGCTTTCAAGCCCCATTTCTTGCGCAATGTCAACAAGCGATGCTTCGACTGTCGCAACCTGCGACTCCAACTCCTCGTCAGTCAGTCGTTCGATCTTGCTCCGACGCTTTCGTGTAGGCGCCTTGGGAGTACCCGCTAACGCCTTTTCTGTCGGCTCGGAACCACTCGCCGCGTGCGTTTCCAACACCGCCCGCACATCACCTGAGTGCACCGTTGCACCACCGCACCCATCAAGCACAATCAACCGGTCACAGGTGGCTTCGAGCATGGCCCGATCATGACTCACTAGGAGTAGCGTCCCTTCGAACGGGCCGTCGCTAGCAAGCACCGACTCCAGCCGTTGTGTGGTGTCTAGATCAATGTGATTGGTTGGTTCATCAAGTACCAGCACGTTGCAGGCCGTTCCGAACAGTCCGGCGATCATGGCACGAGCACGCTCGCCACCAGACATCGATCCAAGCAGCCGATCTTGGTCCGAAGACGTAAAGAGGAATCCTCCAGCGAGATCTCTGGCGTGCTGCTCTGATGCAACGCCGTGCGCCTCCTTGAGCACACCGAGCAGGTACTCCCACACGGCCAGTTCATCTCGTAGATGACCTTGGGTTTGCCGGAACCAGCCTGCTTCAACGCCCGTCCCCTGAAGTATTGCACCTGATGCAACTTCCAAGTCGCCAAGCAAGCAGCGGACAAGCGTGGTCTTGCCAGCGCCGTTTGGTCCAACGATGCCGATGCGTTCGCCACGGGTGATCTCAAGGTCGAGATGCTCGATGAGCACCTTGTCGCCGATCTGCACGGCGATCTCCTCGGCGGAGACCACGCGATTTCCACATCGTTTGATCGAAGGTAAACGCATCGCGGCAATTGCTTCTCGCTCTGGTCGCACCAACTCCGAACCATCAATCATGCGCTTCAATCGCGATTCGCGTCCCCGTGCCTGCTTAGCACGCTGGCCGGCCTTGTACTTACGGATGTACTCCTGTTCACGGCGAACGACATCCTGCTGCTTCTCCCATGCACGCGATTCGGTCTCGAGTCGCTCGGCACGAAGTGACAAAAACTGCGTGTAGTTGCCCGGATACCGTTCGAGACTGGCCCGCCGAATATCAACCATTTGCGTGCACACGCGATCGAGCAACCACCGATCGTGGCTCACGACCATCACGGCGCCAGTAAAAGTGTCGGCCAAAAACTGCTCGAGCCAACGACGCCCGCCGATATCAAGGTGATTGGTTGGCTCATCAAGTAGTAGCAGATCTGGCGACTCCAGTAGCAAGCATGCCAACGCCAGGCGCGATCGCTCCCCACCACTGAGGGCGTCGGCTGGACGGTCAAACATTTCATCATCGAGACCAAGTCCATGCAGCGTCGCGTCGACCTGGTGCTCAATAGACCATCCGCCAAGTGTCTCCAGTTCGGCCTCGAGTTCCGTCTGCCGATGCATCAGCGTTTCCAGTGCGTCGCCCTTCGCGTCAGCCATGTCTACGTACACGGTTTCAAGCAAGGCCTGCACTTCATCGGCTCGGGCAAAAGCCCCCCGGGCGACTTCACGCAACGTCTGCCCGGCCTCGAAACTCGGATGCTGATCGAGCATGCCGATCCGTGTTCCACGCCGGACATCAACCGTCCCGGCATCGGCCTGCTGGGTTCCAGCAATGATGCGAAGCAGTGAGGACTTGCCCGTGCCGTTCCGTCCCACCAAGCCCATGCGGGCCTGAGGCTGAAGAGTCAGCGATGCCCCCTCGATGATCAGGCGATTGCCATACTGCACGTTGAGATGAGAAAGTGTGACCAGACTCATGAGCACCTTTACCCTGAACAAACGCCTACGTGGATCGAGCACCGTACACTCGCGACTGTGAGGAAACCGGGATTGTAGAACACCCGACGGAGTACCCCCAATCATGCACGACACACTCTGGGCACCTTGGCGAATGCAGTACCTCCGAGAACTCGATACCGACGACCACGACACTGGTGGCGGCTTGGACGACTTCATCGCTCAAGCATGGTCTTTGTCCGATGCGGATGAGGCCAATTTCGTCGTGTACCGCAATAACCACGGACTGATCATGCTCAATCGCTACCCTTACTCAAACGGGCATCTACTCGTGGCACTGGGCGAGGCTCGAGGGAGACTGCTGGACTACGACCCGCCTGCACGCTCCAACTTCTGGGCGTTGGTCGACACCGCCACGAGGTTGATGCACGCAGCGCTGGAACCACAGGGCATCAATACTGGAATCAACGAGGGCGCCGCTGCGGGAGCCGGACTGCCTGGCCACCTGCACGCGCATCTGGTCCCCCGATGGTTTGGTGATGTAAATTTCATGAGTACGACCAGCGCTGCACGTGTCATTCCAGCAAGTCTGGAAGACATGGCCGAAGTGTATCGCCAACACGTGCCGTAACAAACACATCGGCGCGACCCCTTGATCTCAATGTGTGGCTCAACGCCGCAAGCGTGTGCCGGGACTTGCTCGAACCCTCGTACAAGGGGGGTTCGCGTGCCGTCATACCCGACCGTCCACTCAGAGGAGGCATGGCCATCGAGGCGGCAACAACGATCCCAGAGGGATCGATAGGAACGAGCAAGTGTGCCCGGCACATGCGCGAGATCGAAAGGGGAAACCGCGCCGGTGCATGGTCAGGCTACCACCGGGAAGATGTGCCGTCGAATGGTCCTTTCAAATCTTGCGTACATTCTTCACGCGGTAGGCTGACCATTTGGATGGCACCAAAGGTCGCTTCCTCGCTCTAATAGACACCGACGAAAGGTCCCATGCTCATCGGACGATCGATCATCAGGCCTCGCAACCTCCCACACGGCGCCCCTCGCCGAACATTCTCACGCGAAATAACCGCTTGGACCATGCTTCCGGTCATGGTTGGGGCTGTCGAGGGTGGCGTCATGGGAACCATCGCCAGCCGCCTGTACCAAGGCGTCGTCTCAGAGGAGTGGTTGGATCTGGCCGTCGCGTTCATGGTGGGTGCCAAGGCATTTGCCAATCTGGCGAGCATCGTGTGGGCAGCGGCGTCATCGGGCCGACGAAAGATCCGATTCATCGTGACGTTGATGATGGCCACGGCCTTATGCGTGCTGGGTGTGTCCTTCTTGCCCCAAACACCGATAGGGCTTGTCGGCATGGCGGTTCTGATGACTAGCGCCAGCGTTTGCTGGTCGGGAGTCGTCACGCTCCGCACCACCGTGTGGGCTGCCAACTACCCGCGGGATGTCCGCGCCACGATCGCAGGGCGGCTGGCCATCGTGCAAGCCCTTGTTCTGGCCAGCGTGGGCCTGTTGATCGGCTGGGCACAAGATCTGAACCCGGACGCATTCCGGTGGATGTACCCCCTTGCCGTTGGCGTGGCGATGATTGGCATCGCAACCTACGCCAGTCTGCCGCTGCGTGGTCATCGACGGCTGCTTCGCACCGAACGAACCACAGGCCGTCGGGGGTTCTGGGCGGTACTGCGGGCATCGGCACAGCCACTTGCTCGAGATCGCACGTTTCGCCTGTACATGGGCTGCCTCTTTATGCTGGGCTTTGGAAACATCATGGTCAGTGCACCGTTGGTGCTGGCCCTTCGCACCAAGTTTGATACCGACTACCTCGTGGGCATCGCCTTGGTGAGTTCAGTACCAATTCTCATAATGCCCCTGGCCATCCCACTGTGGTCAAGGCTGCTTGATCGCGTGCATGTCATCCGATTTCGCGCCGTGCATAGCTGGGTCTTTGTGACATCCAACGGGCTGCTGGCCGTGGCGATCCTGACAGGCACAATGTGGCTGCTCTGGATCGCGGCCATCGTCCGCGGTGCTGCCTTTGGCGGCGGTGTGTTGGCGTGGAATCTTGGTCACCACGACTTCGCCCCGATCGAGGGATCTGGAGCCTATATGGGCACTCACGTGACCTTGACAGGCATTCGGGGAATGCTCGCTCCTTTGGTGGGCGTCTATGGTTGGCACCTCATTGGTGGGTGGATTTTCACCGTACCAGTGGTGCTGGCAATCGCTGGAGGTATTGGTTTTGCAGCCTTGGCGGCTCGGGGGCCTGCAAAACAGCACTGATTTGCTATAGTGGGCGATTCAAATTCAGGGTCCCCAGCGATGGCCATATTCCAGACGCAGCGAGCGTCAGATGGCTTTCGCGGGGCTGCACTCAACCTGCGGACGCGGCCCGCAGTACCCCTTCACCCTGACGCCGCTGCACACACTCTTATGGTTGATTTTAATCTGATTGCCGATCTTGGCATCGAAGACACTGATGTTCATTCACTACTCCAAGACCAGATTGGACAAGAGGCCGCTGACGGCGATCTTGACACGCTACTCGCTGGCGAAATCCAACAAGTAACCCGCGGTCGCATCCTCCAAGGCAAGGTTGTCGGCAAGGCCGGCGACGATGCCGTCGTCGATGTGGGCCTCAAGTCTGAAGGTCTCATTCACAAAGGTGAATTCGAAGACTTTGACGCTCTCAAGCATGGTGACAAGGTCGAGGTGCTCCTTGAAGACCTCGACGACGGCAGCGGCGTCATTAAACTGTCCAAACGCAAAGCCGATCGCATCCGCGGTTGGGAGCGTGTCCTTGAAACCAAGGCCGAAGGCGACATCGTCGAAGGTCGGGGCATGCGAAAGATCAAGGGCGGCCTGCTCGTCGACATCGGCGTGCCGGTCTTCCTGCCCGCCTCCCAGATCGACGTTCGTCGCCCTGGCGATGTTGGAGAGTTCATCGGCAAGACGATTCGCGCTGAGATCCTCAAGATCGACGAGGAACGCCGCAACATCGTCATCAGCCGCCGCAACGTCATTGAACGCGAACGTACCGAAGCCAAGAAGCGAATCTTGGCCGACCTCGAGGAAGGTCAACTCATCACCGGCACGGTGACGAACATCGCCGAGTTCGGTGCCTTCATCGATCTTGGTGGCATCGACGGCCTGCTGCACATCACCGACATGAGTTGGGGCCGGGTCAACCACCCGAGCGAAGTCTGCAAAGCCGGTGAGAACATCGAGGTCAAGGTGCTCCGCATCGACCTAGAGAAGGAAAAAATCGCGCTGGGACTCAAGCAGAAGCAACCCAGCCCGTGGGACGACATCGAAGAACGATTCCCCATCGGCAACCGCATTACTGGCAAGGTCGTCAGCCTTGTGAGTTATGGCGCCTTCATCGAACTGATGGACGGCATCGAGGGCCTGGTCCATGTGTCGGAAATGTCCTGGACCCGCCGCATCAATCACCCCAACGAGGTGGTCAAAGTGGGCGACGATCTGGAAGTCGTTGTGTTGGATATCAATCGCGACAAGCAGGAAATTTCACTGGGGATCAAGCAGACTGAGGTCAATCCTTGGGAACTGGTCGCCGAGAAGTACCCGGCCGGAACGATTGTCGACGGCACTGTTCGAAACCTCACTAATTACGGCGCCTTCATCGAAATCGAGCCGGGCATCGACGGGCTGCTGCATGTCTCGGACATGTCTTGGACCGAGAAGATCTCGCACGCCAGCGAGAAATTCAAGAAGGGCGATCCGGTCGAGTGTGTTGTGCTCGAGATCGATCAAGAGAAGCAGCGTGTCGGACTAGGCGTCAAGCAACTCACCGAGGACCCGTGGGTCACGGCGATTCCAGAAGCCTATCACCCTGGCATGGTGGTGCACGGCAAGGTCACCAAGATCACCAACTTCGGTGTCTTCGTCGAACTTGAAGATGGCCTCGAAGGCCTGCTGCACATCTCTGAACTCTCGGATGAGAAGATCAGCGACCCGCAGGAAGTGGTCAAGCCCGATCAGGATGTGGACGTCAAGATCCTTCGGGTCGATACCGACGACCGCAAGATCGGTCTGAGCCTCAAACGTGCCAAGTGGGGTGATACCGATCACTCTGCAGACGACGATGGTGGTGGTGGCGACGTATTACCACCGGACAAGCCTTCGCCAACACGTGGTGGCATGGATGACCATGGCGCAATGGGAACCGACAAGATCGAATTCTGATCCTGTCGGCACCTTCATATTCGTGATTCCCTGGCGGGGAAGGTCTCTCTCAGGCCTTCCCTGTCAGCACATCACCGCGAAGGTCAGCAGCGTGAGTACCGCGAGTTTGCGGCGATTCGCTGTCCAGTGCATGAGCGTCGTCAATGTCACGACGACTCCTCCTCTATCTCTTATCTCTTCTTCTTGAACCAGTGAACCCGATCGATGACCAAGCGTGGATACCATGACGCCATCCCGCAGCAATGCAAGCCCTGACCTTCAGGAGCGGCCACCTCGATGCGATTTATTCCAATTTCAGCCCGAATGACCGGACTCTTTGGCATGATCACAGCCGTTGCGACCGCTTCAGCGGCCTCAGAGGCCATCGACCCCGCCACGGCCATCGCGTGCTGGCAGCAGGCTCGCGCATGGGTTACCGACGCCAGTCTCCCAGCACTTGGCGGCCCCGCTAACGGAGTAGAAGGCGTCCATGTCGTTCTGAGACATGGCAGACGGCCCATCGCCACCGCCCTTGCCACGAAGTGGAATAACCAAACTCCCCCGCTGCAGACAGCTGTAGGCAAGGTGCTCTCCAAGGCATTGCACAGTGACATGCTGCGAGGCTTGGGCAGTGACCTCCAGAAGACCTCGTTGGCATCGCTGGCGTTAGAAGTCGAGGTCGCTGGCCCCCTATCCCCCATCACCTCGCCATCTCTTCGAGAAGCGGCCCAAGAACTTCACCCGGCCTTGGATGGACTCGCCCTACGAGTTGGGCGGCGATGGGAGGTTCGATTCCCGTCCTACCTGCGGCTGACTGGGGATGGTGCCACGCTTACTGAACTAGAGAGTTTGGCAATAGCCGTTCAGTTAACGCCAGCCCAACTCGATGTGGCCCGACGTCGTGGGCAGGCGACCTTGTACCGATTCCAAACCATCGACTTGGTGGAGCGGTCCCCCAATGGTCCAGTGGAACTCTTTGTCAGGGGTGAGGAATCCGCACCAATTGATGTCACGCAAGATTCACTGGTGGCACTTGGTGACCGCGTGGCACAACGTCTGGCACGCCAGCGGGTGGTTCCTAAAAACATCAGCGGCGGCGATACGCCATTTCTCCAGGGTGACTATGACGCTGCATCTGGTCGTCACAGTATGGTTGCAGCACCTGACCGCGACCACTACCTCGCGGCCATTGCCCTTCAAAGATGGCTGGCGGCACGTGGTGAACGGGACGTCGTCCTTGAAGAAGCAATGCATAACTTTGCAACTCGCCCAGATGCTGCATCACGCGAACAACCCATTGACCTAGCCATGCAAAGCGTCGCGAGAGTGGAAGGCTTGAACCAGACAGACGCGGTGGATCCCGAGGCGCTCCAGTCGGTGGTCTTGGATCGCACGCTCAACCTGACAACACGGTCGATCGCTGCGTGGGGGTTGTATGACCACCCTGAAGTCATCGCAATACTGCTGAACGATGCTGCCAGCGCCGAGCCGACCGCACTCTTCAACGCGCTCCCTTGGCTTGGATGGGTCGACCAACGACACGCTGCCTCAACGGGGACAGACATGGTGCTTGGGTCATCCTGGTCAAAGATTGAGCGCATGCTCATTGATCGGCAGCGACACGGCGGCCCCCTTGACGGCGCGCTAGCAGTCAAAGGCGACACAGCATCGATCTCGGCACACATGCTTCGACCGCTGGCGTTCTACGTTGGCTGGACGAACCAGTCGGTGCCATGGACTCGCCATGCGATGGCCTTTGTCTCGACACTCATCGTCCCATCGGATGACCAACTGATGCGAGGCGAAGACGCGCCCGACGGCATTCGAATGGCCCCGTGGGACGAACGCATGCCCATTTGGGCACAGGCATTCACGCTGTTATGCCTCTCAGAGGCCATCGCGAACGAATCAGATGGTCCTGACCTTGAAGCCACCACTCCGTGAGTTATCCTTGGAAGTGGGAATGGAGTTCTACCGATGACACGTCACTTCTTGCTTCTTGCTGTTCTGCTAGCTTCGATGTGCGGAGCCCAAGTTCTCGCAAAACCCATCACACAAGATGGTGTCACCCTGTCCAAACTCATCTACACCGATATCGATGTGGGGTTCCAAGAACAACCCGCTGGCGAGGTGCTGCGCTTTCTCTTTGAATTCACCGACGTCAATGCCAGAGTCTTGGCGATAGACAAGGACCACAGTTCAGGTATCAACCTGAGCCAGAAAATCACGATCATCAAGGCTGACCGGCCTGTGCTCAATCTGTTGCAAGAGGTCCTCGCTCAATGCAGCGAAACCGATCCGTGTACTTGGCAAATTCGTGGAGGCATGGTCGAGGTGTCCTCGAAGGAGCGGTTGGCTACCGAGTCCATGATGGTGGTTCGAACCATCCCAGTGGATGACCTACTCATAGAGATCCCCGACTACGACGATCCGCCCAACCTCAATCTCGGTGGTGGTGGTGGTGGTGAAGGTGGTGGTGGCGGAGGAGGAAGTGGTGGAGGCTTCGGTGGCGGTGGTGGTGGCGGAGGGGGCGGAGGCGGAGGCGCCGGAGGGGGCGGCGGCATCTACGACTTCCAGCCCCGCGAGCAGAGCCTTGAAGAACTTATCAATCTCCTGACACGAACTGTCGAGCCCGCAGCCTGGGAACGTCGTGGTGGAACGATGGCCTCCATTCA
Source organism: uncultured Isosphaeraceae bacterium (assembly GCA_964524945.1). Lineage (GTDB taxonomy): Bacteria > Planctomycetota > Phycisphaerae > Phycisphaerales > SM1A02 > UBA12567. The sequence continues at coordinate 12,746 of CAZGFN010000031.1, read as the reverse complement.
AGTCTTCCGTAATTCACTGGTCATTCGAGCGCCACGCTGGGTGCATCGACAAATTGATGGCTTTGGCTACCGCATTCCAACACCCAAAGATCGCACCACCAGAACACTTCGTGCCAGTGGTGACCAGATCCGAGTCGAAGTGCCACTGTCAGAACGCATGAAGAAGCAGTACGACGAGTAGTTGCGGCGTACGCAGACGCCAACGCGCCCCCTACTCGTGACGAAGCGCCTGAATGGGGTCCTGCCGACTTGCGATAATGGCGGGGTAGGCGCCGAAGATGACCCCGGTCGCAACGGCCACGCTAAACGACACCACAACTGACCATGGTGTAATCGCTGCTTCGAATGCAATCTCCACCTGTAAGTGCTTTTGAATCATTGGGAGTGAAAGCACCCAAGGGAGCAGGCGATCAACTGCCAGCGACAGGCCCACCCCAAGCAGAATTCCCAGCACACCACCAGCTGCAGAAAGCGTTCCGGTCTCCACGAGAAACTGCGAGATAACGTGTCGCTGTGTCGCGCCCATTGCTCGACGGATACCGATTTCCCGGGTCCGTTCGATGACCGAGGCCAGCATGATGTTCATGATGCCAATGCCGCCCACCAACAAACTGATCGCTGCGATGGCCGTCAGCAAGAGGTTCATCGCAAAGGTCGTTCGTTCAACGTTGGCCAGCAGCTCCCAGGGGACAATGACCGCGACGTCACCGGTTTCCCCATGACCATGATCAACGATGCGATGAACACGTGCAGCCATCGGCAAGACATCTGTGCTTTCGGGCGCCTCGATGTAGATCTCTGAGAAGCGGGTTTCCTCTCCCGAGAATGAACCGCTGACACGGCGGTACACCGTGTCACTGAATTCCAGCCGCCCTGTCTCAATGGGAATGTGCACGTCAAGGTTAAGATCGCGACCGACCAGCGCCACGCCGGCGCCGCCAGCAAGTCCCACAGGTTCCAGAACGCCCACGATGGTGAAGATGCGATCATCTATCCGCAAAAATTCGCCAATCGGGTCATGGAGTGGAAAAAACTGGTTGGCAATTTCCGAACCAATGATCGCAACCCGAAGATGCGAGGCCCCATCTTCTGGCACGAGGTATCGCCCCCCCTCTTCAATATTGAGGTTGAGCACATCAATCAGATCTGGAGTCGTTCCAAATACTTGACTGGTTGTCCGTCGAGACGAGTGCGATACCTCCGATCCAAATGCCTTGAGCGGCACGATGCGTGCCGCATCGGGGAGTGACTGGTGCAAGCGATTCCAGTCGCCATCTTCCAAGCCGAACTTGGCGACAAAACTACGCCGTTCCGTACCGACCGATGATGATTCCGGGGGGCGCTGGGATCGGATAATGATGTTGTTGGCACCAAGGGACTCGATGTTGGCAATGGCCGCTCGCTTGTTCCCTTCCCCGATGGAAACCATCAAGATGACCGCCGCCACGCCGAGGATGATCCCCAAGCTCGTCAGGATTGAGCGAAGCATGTGTAGCCTGAGGTTGCTCAGGCCCAATCGAAGTGTTTCGAGAAAGAGTCCCATGATGTATGCCTACCCCGCGTGGAGGGCAAGGCTCGCATGGTAGGCTCAGGACATGTCCGATTGCCACGGCATCACGGTATTGGAGGAGTCCGAATCTGTACGCGGATGGCATTTTCGCTGCGATCTAGTTGGCTGTGGGCAGGTCCACGCCCGGCTGGACTGGTCTGACTACGACCACTGGTGCCCCGGTGGGGATGTCAGCCCAAGCCAAGTGGTGGCCTCCATTCTGATGCTGATGCTCGATGAGGGCATCACCGTGCCAGCCACCTTCGATGTCGCTCGAATCCATCGATTGCTGGATGATCCAGACGCTGTGCACAAGGCGATTCGTAGACGTGAGGCATGACGAAGATGATGGTGTTAGTAAGCCATGGGCTGCGGCCTGCTAGGGTACTGCCATGACGCGCGGCATCAGCCTCGCCAACAAGTGCCTCATCCTTTTCGGCTGCGCCATCGCGGCCATTCTTGTCGGTGCACTTCTGGTGCCATGGGTCGGGGTACGCGCCCTGGTCCACGAGAATCAAGTCGAGATTGCAGGGCAAGTTTCGGAAGCGTGGCTGGCGGGCAAGATCAAACTCGGTGGGCTTCGCCACCTTCGACGAACAGAACTGGATGTCGGTGGACCATCTGGTGGAATGCAGGTTTCTTGGGTACCCGCAGATGACATCGATGCATCGGCAGAACCAGACACGTTCGTCAGTCTGGCCATGCAAGCCTTTACCGGTGATCGACAACTCCAGTGGTACACCCAGCGCCGACAAGAGGCCGATCACGATTTCATCCTGTACGCCAAACCAGTGACAGCGTCCGGGCTTCGTCGACTTGGTGATCCCACCATCTCCGACTTTAGTGCCAGCGTTTCAGCGCCATCGGTCAGCGATCCAATACGTGGCATTCTGGTTGTGTCACGCAGCACACGATTCGGTGATGGGCAGCTCGATCGAAGCCGGTCGGTCATCGTCCTCACAGGGCTCGCTGCTGGTGTACTGGCGGTCATCGTCTTCTGGTTCATTCTGGTGCGGTTGATCTTTTCGCCAGTCCGACGACTTCGTCGCATCGCGGATCTCGTGGGCGAAGGGCAAGTCGACGCGCGGGCGGACATTCGCACGGGTGATGAGTTCGAAGAACTCTCTCGAGGCTTCAATGAAATGCTCGACCATCTCTCGCAAGCTAGAAGCCGGCTTGAACAGATGAACGAGAATCTTGACCTCAAGGTCTCTGAACTGGCCGAGGCCAATGTCGGCCTCTGGGAGTCGTCGCGATTCAAGAGCGAGTTCATCGCCAACGTCAGTCACGAACTTCGCACGCCGTTGAATTCAATCATTGGGTTTGCAGAATTGCTGCAAGGAGAGATCTCCACCGGAGAGGACCCCTCCTCAAAGCACATTCGGTATCTGGGCAACATCATGACCAGCGGTCAATCTCTTCTGGACATGATCAATGAACTGCTCAGCATGGCCAAGATCGAGGCGGGGCGTATGGAAGTGCTTGCTGAGCCGACCAATGTGTCCGATCTGATTGAGGGCATTGTGAGCATTATGAAACCACAGGCCACCGCCAAATCCATTCACGTGCAAACTGACGTGCAAGATGGCCTGCCCACTGTGCAAACCGACCCTGGCAAAGTGCAGCAAGTGCTCTACAACCTGCTCTCGAACGCCATCAAGTTCACGCCGGATCAGGGCACTGTGCAACTGCAAGCCCGCCGCGTGGTAGAGGATGGCACGGTTGCACGCATCGAATTGACCGTTGTCGACACAGGGCCGGGCATTCCCGAAGACTTGCAAGAACTTATCTTTGAGAAGTTCCGACAAATCGACGCCAGTCACACACGTCAACACTCTGGAACCGGTCTCGGGCTTGCCATTTGCCGAGAGTTAGCCGAAATGCTTCAAGCTGAATTGACTGTGCAGTCAACACCCGGACGCGGCGCATCGTTCACCCTCTCACTTCCCGTGACATGGGCAGCACCGCGACCACAACCGCTCATGGATAGTCCGTCGCTTCAGTAATGTCAGTGTCCGGCTTGCGCCACGCCCAGTCGGAAGACTTGTGCAGTATGCCTGCGGACCGCTTAACACAGACTCGGCACGCACTCGCTTGCTCACGGCAACCGACGTAGCCAGAATCATCCGACTTCTGCAAACACAGGCAACAAGTTCCAATTGGCTGGCCCCCACCAGTGTCCACAAGTTCGATCCAAGCAGCCGTCAGGCAATCGCCACAGATGAGACTGCCGTGGTGGCCTTCAACACAAGGAATATTCTGCGCCCAAGCGGTTTTCCCACAGAAGTCGCATAGAAGATCCTCCACTTGCACATTGTCCGGATCGAATCCTTCACGATGCACTGGACTACCCCTCGTGCTCAAGTCGTGTCAGTGTCATGGCGTTGAATGGTCGACCTTCGCGACGATACTTTCGTTCAAAGTTTGTTCCGATGACTTCACCTTGGCCGGCAGACGCGGGCGGACTGAACTGGCCGCGACTGAAGATCGCCTCAGCACGACTAACGTGGGCCTCATACCACTCCCATAGTTCCACGTGGTCAGTAACCAGATGAACTCGCCCACCTGGGAGAAGCACCCGGTGCATGTGCATGAGCGTTTCATCCTGCACCAACCGGCGCTTGTGATGCCGTTTCTTAGGCCATGGATCGGTGAAGTACAAATGGATTACATCAACGACACCTGACGCGCAACGATATCGCAAAAACTCAGATCCGTCATCACGAAGCACCCGCACATTGTCCATCGCGTGACGGCGAGCGCGATCCGCGGCATACCGCTGGAACTCACTAGCCCACTCGATGCCCAAGAAGTTCGTGTCTGTCTGGCACTTGGCCTGTTGCACGAGAAATGTGCCCTTGCCCGAACCGATTTCCAGTTCAAAGCTCCGCGCTGGATCTGCAAACATGACCCGCGGATCAAGCGAAGCACCATCCCACGAGGGGAGATCCTCGACCGCCAACCCCCATCCGGTGGTGTCCACGTGTCGGCCGTGAGAAAGTCCAAAGCTCACCGTTGCTACTCCTCCCGCGGTGATCGATCAGGCATCGGCCCGCGCGAAGTTCACCTCGGTCGCATCAACCCACAGATCGTCTAGATCGTAGTAGGCACGGCGAGCAGGCTCAAAGAGATGAACCACCACATCGACAAAATCCACGACCACCCAAGTCGACGCTGGATCTGCCGTCGTTCGGAACTGTGTCATCTCATGCTCGACACCAAGATCTTCCATCTCGGCGCCCACTGACTTGACCTGCCGATCACTGGTACCCGATGCAACCAGAACAAAGTCGCAAACATGACTGAGACCACGTACATCAAGCAGCCGCACATCGGTGCAGTGCCGATCTTGGGCAAGCCGAGCGGCTTCGATGGCGAAGCCCCGGGCCATCGTTTCCCGGGAATGGGCGGAGGCCCCGGAACTGGGTTCCGGGGCCTGCGCAGGAATTCCTGAAGCATCTGTCATCGAATTATCCAAGTCCGAGTGCTGCCTGAACGGTTGGGCCGAAGTAGACCACGAGTCCAGCAAACACCACTGACACGATCGCGATGAGTTTGATGAGAATATTCAGCGATGGGCCAGAGGTATCCTTGAATGGATCGCCGACCGTGTCGCCGGTGACCGACGCCTTATGGGCATCGGATCCCTTGCCGCCATGCTGGCCAGCTTCAATGTACTTCTTGGCATTATCCCAAGCGCCACCTGCATTGGCCATATAGATGGCCAGAGCGAATCCGCTGGTCAAGCCGCCTACGAGCAGTCCCATGACGCCGCCGACTCCGAGTACAAGGCCCACAAGGATTGGTGTGATAATGGCCATCACCGAGGGGGCCACCATTTCACGCTGAGCACCGGCGGTCGAAATCGACACGCACTCCTGATAGTCGGGGTATTCAACACCATTGATGGTGACACGTGTTGGCCACTTCATGGGGTCGGCTACATCGGCATCGGACATGCCATCGGACTTGAACTGATCACGCATCATCTTGAACTGACGACGACATTCGCCCATCATCCGATAGGCAGCGCGGCCAACGGCGTTCATGGTCATCGCGCAGAACACGAAGGCCAACATGACGCCAAGGAAGAGACCACCAATAACCCGTGGGTTCATGATGGAAATGTCATAGAAGGCCGCAATGTGCTTGAGCGTCGATCGGTCGGCAGGAATCAAGTCAATATTGGCAACTGCTCCGTTGGCTCCATCAAGGGGCACCTTGACATCGAATGCGCGATGAAGCGGATCCCATGTGGCTTTGACCGTGAGGTTGGGGTCGCCAGCGAACTGAGCGCCAACAGCCTTGGCCACTTCCATTGAAGTCAGCATCAGGGCACCACCTGCGGCGGTTCCCTGATTGGTCTCCGCAAGAATCTTGAATTCATTATGTCCGAGGTACTCAAGGTGCAAGGTGTGCTCGCCGCCAAGTTTTGCATCGCCAAGCGTATGCACATCCGTTGCTGTGACATTCGCAACCTGAGCCATCTTCTGAGCAGCTGGTTCATCAACCGAGAGTTTCTCGACGACTGCACCCTTGACCACAATGGCATAGGCCGCAAGCAGGGCCATCGCCGTCAGAGCTGCCGAACCGATTGCAAAGCCCTTGCCCGTAGCGGCCGTCGTGTTGCCAAGCGAATCGAGCATATCGGTTCGTTCTCGCACGAATGACGGCTGTCCGGTCATTTCGGCATTTCCGCCAGCGTTGTCGGCAATAGGCCCATAGGCATCGGTTGCCAGAGTGATTCCCAGTGTGCTGAGCATGCCCACCGCTGCAATGCCAACGCCGTACAAGCCCAACAGGAAGTTGTCGTTTCCACCGCAGATACCAAAGGCCACAAGAATCGCCGCCACAATGACAATCAGTGGTGCCCACGTGGACTTCATGCCCTCGGCAATACCAGCAATGATGACGGTTGCATGACCTGTCTGCGTTTGCTCGGCAATACGTTTCGTGGGGGGGTGCTCATAGGACGTGTAGTACTCAGTGGCAAACGCGATGATCAAACCTGCGGCCAGGCCAGTCACGATGGCCAACCATGGCTGCCACCAGACAAAGTCGATTGAATTTTCGCTTCCAAGCAGTACGTAGAAGAGCGCGCCTGCGCCCAAGGTCACCAGTGCCGATGCGAACCAGACGCCCATGTGCAAGCCACGAAGCAGTTGACTGAAGGATGCCCCCTCCTTGGCACGCACGACAAATACGCCCAGAAGAGAACACACAATGCCGATGCCGGCAAGGGCCATCGGTGCTGCTGCAAGTTTCAAGGCCCATGCAGTTCGATCGATGTTCTCGCCAAGCCAACTGCCAGCGTAAATGGCTGTTGCGCCAAGCGCCATCGATGCAAGGATTGATCCGTAGTACGACTCGTAGAGGTCAGCACCCATGCCAGCCACATCGCCGACATTGTCACCGACGTTGTCGGCAATAGCCGCGGGGTTGCGTGGGTCGTCCTCGGGAATACCAGCTTCGATTTTGCCGACAAGGTCGGCACCGACGTCGGCAGCTTTGGTGTAAATGCCACCGCCAACACGAGCAAAGAGCGCTTGCGTTGAAGCGCCCATGCCATAGGTCAACATAATGGCGGTGATGGCTTCAAGACCAGCGTTTGGAATCACTGCATTCCACAGGAAGAACCAAACGCTGACATCAAGCAGAGCAAAGCCTACGACGACCAGACCCATGACAGCACCAGACCGGAAGGCCACAGTCAGGCCATCATTGAGGGATTGCTTGGCAGCCCATGTGGTTCGCGCTGAAGCGTTGGTCGCCATCTTCATGCCAAACCAACCGCACAAGCCCGAGAATAAGCCCGCGATGGGTACGCCCGCGGCCGTCCAGAGGGGTTGAATCTGCAACAGACCAAGTATGAGCAGTACCGCGACAAGCACGACGAACACCACAAACACCACCTTGTACTGACGTACGAGGTAGGCCATCGCACCTTGGCGGACGGCGGAGGCGATGCGAACCATTTCTGGTTCGCCTTCACTCTTGCGCATCACACTTCGACTGAAGGCAAAGGCGGACAACAGGGCCAAAACGGCGCCAATTGGAGCGATGAACCACACCCATGCGTGGTCCACAATTCCTTGGATGCCATCAACGTTCGACAGAAGCAATGTACTCACTGGTCATACTCCTCGAAAGGTGAATAGTCCACACTGTGAACGGTTCACCTCGACCTGCGTTCAATTAAAAAAACTGTCAGTCGCTCGCAGTTCTGTGCCAAAGGGCACAGGTTGCTTGGAATGACTGTGATCATATTGTGGGAGGTCAGCGACCTCGCCCACCGGGACGACCGGTAGGACGAGCGGTGGGCTTGGGTGCTGGACGTTCACCACCCTCTGCCTCACTCTGAATGCGCACCATGCGAGAGATCGCCTTCCGCATCGCGCGACGGCGACGTTCGGAGGGTTTCTCAAAGTACTGCTTGCGCTTCACGTCCTTGGTGAGGCCCTCTTTTTCGCAGAGCTTTTTGAAGCGGCGGAGCATCTGATTGACGGACTCACCGTGACGGGATTTGATCCGAATAGCCATAACGTAAGTAGGGTCTCCTCAGGGACAATCGAGCCGAGTATTAGAGCCGAAATGGGCCTCGGTGGCAAGGGACCACACCCGGTAGGGTGCGGGTTCATGAGATTGATTGTTGACACATGGAATGTGCTGCATGTGCAGGGGGTGCTCCCCTCTGGTTTGGCCGGTTTGGACCTCACTGGGTTGGGGCGGCTGCTCCAAGAGAGCCGCTGGGCGACTACCCACATCCTCCTGGTATGTGACGGACGCCCCCAAGAACGCCCCAAGGACCTCCCAAAGGGGGTTCACGTCGCCTGGTCAGGCGTCGATCGGGAAGCTGACGACATCATCGAGGACCTCATTTTGCGTTCCACAACACCTCGCCACATGGTGGTGGTGTCGTCGGACAACCGCCTTCGCCGGGCCGCCAAAAGACGGCGATGCAAGTGGTTAGATGCTCCAGCCTTTTTGAGGACGATGCTGGACGATCTCGGCAGGCCATCCACAGTGCCTCCCAAGACCGACGATATGCGTGGGGACTCGGAAGACTGGCATGCCCACTTTGGTTTGGACCACGAAACGCTCGAGTCGCTGCAGGCTCAGGCCGATGCCCTGCCACTGCCGGATCTCCCAGGAGATCCCACAACAGCGACCCCAAAGCGGCCTCCAGCCGGACCCGCCCCCCCATCCCCAACTCCGGAAGATTCCCCGCCACCGCAATCCCTGCAGGACCTCTTCCCAGACTCCATCATTGAGCAAGCAGCCCGAATCGCTCGTGGGGATTCCTAAAGCCACATTGTGCCCCTAGATTGCTGCGTGAATTGCTGGACACCCACCAACACAGGGGGCTGCGAACACATCACAAACTGTGGGTGGGTATCCAGTAACTCCCGAGGGCCTCAGGGCCAGAGTCGGCTGACGATCCATCCACCATCGCCGGTGGCCTCATAGACGATTCGGTCGTGCAGACGATCATCACCCTCTTGCCAGAACTCCACTCGCTCCAGTGCCACGGAGAGGCCCGTCCAATGGGCTGGTCGCGGCACCTTAGTGCCAAGCGGGTACTGCGTCGCCACTTCGATCACCTGATCGGCCAGCGACTGGCGATCGGCCAGTGGCCGCGACTGATCACTCGCCAGCCCGCCGATCTGGCTGGGCCACGGGCGGGACGACCAATAGGCATCAGCCCGCTCATCATCGACGATGGTCACGCCCCCGGCGATGCGGATCTGACGCCCAAGACGGTCCCAATGGAAGAGCAGCGACGCATGAGGATTCTGCTCAATCTGCCGGCCTTTGTCACTACCCAGATTCGTATACACCACGGCACCACGATGATCCAAGCCTTTGAGAAGCAACATCCGCGCCGCAGGCTGCCCATCGGCGCCGCAGGTCGCCAAAGCCGCCGCGTGCGGATTGGGCCTACTTGAGTATCGCGTCGCATCGTCGAGCCATTGTGTCATCACGACCAATGGATCGGCGTCGAGCGCATCCATATCTGCGAGCATGAAACCGTCCGGTCGATTCATCCCTCGCCGTGCCCAGGTGCGCCAGGAAGCGGAAATGTCGCAGCGGATTGTGACTGCCGATAGGCCAAGTACCGACCACGAAGCGCGTCATCTGACAAGCTAAGAATCGATACCGCCAGAAGCGCCGCATTGGTTGCGCCAGCCGACCCGACCGCAAGCGTACCAACGGGAATGCCCCGTGGCATCTGGGCCATGGACAACAGTGAGTCCAACCCCTCGGTCGACCACGCCTTCATCGGACAACCCAGCACCGGTAGGTGTGTGAGTGCCGCGGCCACCCCGGCCAGATGCGCCGCGCCTCCAGCGGCGCAAATAAGCACCTTGATGCCACGCTGCTCTGCGGTACTGCAATAGTCTTCCAGCCGACGGGGCGCTCGGTGGGCCGATATGACATTGCACTCGTGCGCAACGCCTAGATCCAACAGTGTCTTGGAGGCCTTCTCCATAGTCGGCCAGTCCGAACTGCTGCCCATGAGAACACCTACGCGGGCTCCATCAACGGTGATGTAATCGCTCATCGCGGAAATGGTACCGGCACCCCACGATGAGTGCCGCCAACGACGCTGCCTGCTAGACTTCGCGGTTCACCGATGGGGATTGGTGTAACGGTAGCACGACTGACTCTGAATCAGTTAGTCCAAGTTCGAATCTTGGATCCCCAGTTCGCAGCCATCAGGCGCAAAAAGACACGCCCCCCGGTCCCGTGGACCGAGGGGCGTGATGTCTCTCAAAGGACGTACACGAAGCTCAATTGCCAGCCCTGCCAGCGCCGCCAGCGGCATTGGCCTTCGACTCCATCTTCTGCATCGCCTGAATCAGGTCGTACCAAGACTTCATATTGGTCCGGATACGTATCTGCCCCCAAGTCGTCCCATTAGTCGATCCAATAAACGACATCGGGACGGGCTTGCCCGAGGGCAAGGACGGTGGAAGCATGGCACCCATCGGTCCAAGCATGGTGCGAAGCATGCCCAGCCCCTCATTGGCCACTGTTCGCACATCCATCACCATGCCCCAGTTCGTCTTGGCAAGCGAATCAGCCATGCTCTTAGAAAGCGGGTTGTCGGCACCTCCACTGGCAACGGATTTCCTAGCGTCGGTCGCCGAAGCGTTGCCCATCACCGCAATGACGTACTTGCCCTCAATGAGATACTGCAGCGACATGCCATCGGGGCCGAACATCCCATCGATCATGTTCTGCATCATCGCCGTCGGGTCGGGTTGACCAGGCTGTACCGGTGGGATCATGCCACCCATGCCCATGCCATCCATCATCTGAGACATGTTGAACTTCATGCGGTACCCGACACCGTTGCCCGCTACCGTCATCGGCTCCGTTTGAATACCAATGTCGGCCTTGTTCAAGGCATCCAACCCCGCCTTGGCAACTGCAATGGCCGCAGCAGGATCATCAGTATCCTGCACCGTCACAATGGAGATGCCCTTCTCATTGAAGGACATGCCACCCGCCATGCCGGTCTTGATCGTGGCAAGCCCCTGCATCCAAACTGGCATCAACGCGTCGAACTTGGCCCTGGCTTCCGCTGGAAGTCCCGACGTGTCCATCATGACCGATGACTCCATGAGCATCTTCATGACAGAGGTATCAAACACAAAATTAATGGCCATGCCGCGGGGAATCAATCGACTCAGGCGATCCATCTTGGCAGCAGGCTTCGCGATCTGCGACTCATCTGCAGGCGTCACTCGCAGCAGCATGTCCAGTTCTGGCCCGTTGAGGTCAATGCCGACATTCCACTCGTTGATGCTGTCGATGAACGCTCTCGCCCTAGCGACATTGGCCGCCTGAGACTGCTTGAGCATTTCCATTTGGGAGGGTGGCAATGCGCCTTCGGGGAGATCCATTTCCATTGACGAAAGGGCCATATCGATCTGATCTTTGAAGATCTCTCGCGCCAACTTCTGATCGATGTTGACTGACATGGTGGCATCGAGCATGCCTGCACCCAGAGCACTGGCCGACGATGGCAAGGTGTAGGTTGTGCTTGACAGCGAAACCCAATTGCTTCCAGGCAACTTCATTAACTTCATGGTCGGCTGCGTCGCCTGCAGCGTCGCGGCATCGGCCACCTTGAAAATGGTGCCCATAACCGGTGCTCCGGTGGCAGGGTCTGGCTTTCCAATGAAGAAGGCCACAGGTGACTTGGTGTCTACGCCGCCGCTTCCAGGAGGGCCGCCTTCCTTCTTGACCATCATGTTGATCTGCGTGGCAGGACCACCCATCGCGACCACCATGGCCATCTGCGGCTCAATGGCCGAGACCGACTTGAGCAGCGATTGCTGCATGCCTTCGATCGATGATGTGTAGCCCAACAGGACGGCGCCTTCGGGAACTAACTTGGCAACATCGGCAGGCACGGTGGCAGCGCCGAAAGGCGCCGCAAAGGCAACGGTCGTCCAGACCACCGCCGCGGCAGCAATCATTGGGCTGAGCAATTTCTTAAACATTGGGTACAACTCCTCCTGCCAGTGAGCAGATCCACATACGGTGGTCCCCCACTGGAGCCCCTCAGCCTATTAGATAAGCCGTGGCGCAGCAAGCACCCCCCAAACTCAACGCCGAGAAGGCTCATTTCCGAGTTGCACAACGCGTTGACCGGGCAGTGCCTCAACCACAGGTCCACCAGCGGTGGCCTGAAATCGTCCCGTCAAGTTGGCCACCATGGGAGACATTCGATCTCCACCATTTGCCCGGAGATCCAATACAAAGGTATACCCAGGCAAGTTAAAGAGTGTTGGTCCCGCAGCCAAGGCAGTCTGGCGGGCATCAAATATCCACACGCGCCACGGCTGTTCAATTGACTCATCAAGTGGCACTAACTCAAACTCAAAACTACCTGGCACAAATACCAGATCGTTCTGTGGACCCTCTAACAACATTGCCGTGACATCCAGTACGTCTGGATAACTATCTCCATCGGTATCTCGCGGATTCACACCAACCATTATTGCCATTTGATCCGCACGATCTGCTCGTCGTAGCGGGACATTCTTGGGTTCTGGCCGACTTGAAGGACGGGGCTTCGGGGGCGGTGGTTCAGATGGGCCCATGAGCGCTTCGCACCCACTGCCAAACAATACTACGCTTGCGAGAAGCCAACGAATCACTTGTTCTGATCTTCCCGAGCGGC
>CAZGFN010000030.1:0-31093 GCA_964524945.1 uncultured Isosphaeraceae bacterium | reverse complement strand
AGGGCAACTTCAAGTCGCTCTTTGAGGCCTTGGAACTCGAGCAGGATCGGCGTGGGAATCTGTAGAGTCGCGGCTTCGCCCCGGGTCACGTGCCCTGATCGCCAACCACGCAGCGCTTGATCAACAGGGCATCTCCCAGATCCACGGACGCCAGACAGCTCACAATCGCCTCGGCGGCATGTCCATCGCCGTAGGGGTTGACCATTCCCTCAAGTGAGGCACGAAACGGCTCGCTGAGCGCCTGCGACATTGCATCCTGAATTGCACCGCGTTCCGCGGGCGCATCGATGATGTTGGGGGCGCGGGTTCGCCCTTGCTGACGAATACCAACGTTGACGACCGGCAAACCAAGCGAAGCCGCTTCCATGATGCCGCTGCTTGAATTCCCCGCCAAGCATGCGGCCTCCCGAAGAAGCGACCAGTACAGCAGATGATCCAGATTGACCCGAAGCACAGCGTCGGTGCGACGATTACAAATACCGGTGGCCATCTCGATGATTCGCCGATAGCCCGCATCTGCATTTGGAAAACAAAAGACCAGCGGCCGGGGGCACGATTCTATAGCTTCAAAGAACACTTCAGCCTCGTCGGTGGTGTTGCGATGCATCGTTGTGGGATGGAATGCCACGACAACAGGCGATGGATGAAGGGGCATCGCGAGGGCAGTTTCGACTTCCTCGCGATCGGGCAACTCATCAAGCACCAGATGATCAAGCGATGGCGCGCCAGTTACCGTCACTCGCCACGGATCTTCGCCCATGGCAATGACCCGTTCACGTGCGTCCTCAGTAGGCACCAAATGCAGGTGACTCATCTTGGTCAGAGCGTCACGCACCTGCTGATCGATCGCGCCCTCACTGATTTCACCCCCCTCAATATGGGCAATTGGAATACGCAGCGCCATGGCCGCCGACGCTGGTGCCAGCATTTCAAAACGATCGGCAATCAGCAGCAGGATGCCTGGACGCAACTGGGCGAGCACTTGAGCGAAGCCAACCGTCGCGTGGCCGATGGCCTCACCCATCGCGAGGTCCGAATCGTCATCTGAGAGAAAGGGCACTTGGGCAGCAACTTCGTACCCAGCCTTCTGAATGCAGTCGATTGTGCGGCCAAACTGGTCCTCTAAATGGGCGCCACCGACGATGAGCTGCGTCTCAATTCCACCACAGTGAATCATTTGGCGTAGCACCGGCTCGACATGCCCCCAGTCGGCCCGCGAAGTAGTCACAACAGCAATGGTCAGATGGGACATAACAGGCAGGATAGGGCGTAGAATCTCCAAACTGGAGATACAGCCATGCCTTACTACACCCGCCTCGGTGAGATTCCTTCAAAACGACACATTCAGTTTCGCCGCCCCGACGGCGTGCTGTACTCCGAAGAGGTATTTGGGACCGAAGGGTTCGCAGGGCCCACCTCAACCTTGTATCACATTCATCCGCCTACGCAGGTGGCGGGGTGGAAAAAGCTGTACGGAACCCGCACCGAGTTTATTGAAACCGATGTCATGCGGATGCGTCACCTGAAGTCATGGAACCGCCAACCAACAGGCGATCCAATCACCGGCCGTACCGTACTCCTTGGCAACGCCGATGTTGAAATGAGTATCTGCATCCCTGCAGAAGCAATGAACTACCACTACAAGAACGGCAGCGGTGACGAGCTCCTCTTCGTGCACTTCGGATCTGGCGTGGTGCACACCTCAATGGGAACGCTCGAGTTCGGACCGAAGGATTACATCATCATCCCCAAGGGCGTGACCTACAAGATGATCTTCAACGAGCAACCACAAGACGAGCCGCCAGCTCGCTTTCTTTGCTTTGAGACGATGAATGCCAGCCATATCCTCCCACCCCCACACTACATCTCAAAGAAGACCAGCCAGTTCCTTGAGCACGCCCCCTACTGCGAGCGAGACCTCCGCCTTCCTGTGGATCCGCTGACCTGGGATGAAGCCGGCGAGTTTGAGGTTCGTATCAAGGCACGCGACTCAATCCACGCCTACACCTACGAATACCACCCGCTTGATATCGTCGGATGGGATGGCTGCTACTACCCGTACTGCTTCAATATCGATGACTTCTCTCCGATCGTCGGGAAGCACCACCTGCCACCTCCGGTGCATCAAACATTCGAAGGGCATAACTTCATCATCTGCTCGTTCTGCCCACGCGTCCTGGACTTCCACCCCGAGGCGATCGTGGTGCCATACAACCACAGCAATCTCGACAGCGACGAAGTGCTGTACTACGTCGAAGGCAACTACAAGGCCAGGCGCGGCATCGAACAAGGCTCCTTTAGTCTGCATCCGCAAGGCATTCCACATGGGCCACACCCTGGCACGATCGAGAAAAGCATTGGCGCGGTCTGGACTGATGAACTGGCGGTCATGTGCGACACCTTCCGTCCACTACATCCAACCAAGGCCGCAATTGAAATGGATGACCTGGATTACCCTGCATCCTGGGCAAATTGGAAAGATGATTCGGCGGCTGTGCCATCAACAGATGCCTCCACGCAGGACACCTGGTAGACGAAACTCACTGCGCTGGCTGAATGACTCCACTGCATCCCCCAAAGCCAACGCGGGCTGCGCCATCACGATGACACCAAGCTGAAATGGTCAGCTCGTCGCCATCCTGCAAAAATCGCCGCTGGGTGCCGTCTGGCAAGTCAATTGGCTCGGTTCCACGCCATGTCAGTTCCAGCAGGCAGCCACGACTGTCCTTGTCCACACCGCTGACCGTTCCACTGCCGATGAGATCACCTGCTTGCATCGGACAGCCTGTACTGGTGTGGTGCGCCAACATTTGGGCAAATGACCACGATAGATCGTTTAGCGACCCACGGCTTAGTCGAATCGCTGTGGTGCCAGCCGCACGCATGCCTGCAGAAGAAAGGTGTACTTCAGCAATGACATCAATCGCATCAGCACTGCCTGGCGCCGGCTTGAGGTAGTCCAGTAGCGGCGGATCATTCTCGTCGCGGGCAGGTCCATGGCAGCGATACGGCATCAGCGCTTCCATTGTGACAACCCAAGGTGAAATTGTGCTCGCAAAATTCTTTGCATTGAATGGCCCAAGCGGCTGATATTCCCATTTCTGCACGTCACGCGCAGACCAATCATTGAGAATCACGACTCCAAAAATCTGATCACTGGCTTGGTCAATCCCAACCCGTGTACCCATCTCGTTGCTATTGCCAATGAAGGCACCAAACTCGAGTTCATAGTCAAGCAGTTTGCTCGGGGCAAAGATCGGTGCTTGACCATCAGCCTTCAACTGCCCATGTGGCCGGATTACATCTGCGCCAGAAACAATCACGCTACTGGCTCGTCCGTGATACCCGACCGGAAGATGAAGCCAATTTGGCATCAATGGGTCGCCATCAGGGCGAAACATTCGCCCAACATTGGTGGCGTGATGGCGTGCTGCATAGAAGTCTGTGTAATCACCGATCAAAACAGGCAAACGCATGATGGCTTCTTCCATTGAACGAAGCAAGCGATCCTGTCTGGATGATTTGGCACTGAGCAACTCGCCGATAGCCACACGCGATGTGTGCCACGCGTCATTACCCAAATTCATGAACTGGTTAAGTGTTTCGCTACACAACGCACAGGCAACGGCTTCAGGAAGCACCAACACTTCTGTCTCGATTGCTGCCGTGAGATCAAGAATCTGATCGCCAATGGCCACACCAATGCGCCCCCGGCCGTCTTCTCCCTCAAAGACACCAAACGGCAAATTCTGAATTGGGAAGTCGCAGTCGCTGTGGTTGGCAGATTCAACCCAACTTGTGCGCGTAGGATCATGTGTTTCATTCAATGACATGATGTTGACTTCGTATCTGGTGCGAGCAAACCAAGTGATTCTAACTCTTCCCATGGCTCATCGACACTGCATGATCCGTACGAGATGGCAAAGCTAAGCCTCGCCTCCTCGATGTCGTCAGCAGAGACAGTCACATCACCAAGCGTGGCGGCATCGTCAGTCCACCGAAACGCCGACACATCATCAATGTCGAGCATTGTTTCGATCTCAGCAGCATCCAGTTCGTGCGCCATCGCCGCAGCTGATGCCAGAAAGACATTGAGAAATCCAAGTTGTCTCACGGGAAGACTGGGGTGGTCCGTGGGCAGCGGATGATGCATTCCCGCAGTCGCCTTGAAAGGCACCCCGGCAGCTGCTGCAGACGAAATGAAGGCCGACACCGCCCCGACTCCTGGGTACAACTCAGGTTGTACCCCGCCAGTTCGGATTTTGGCCGCCGCCTCGCTTCCAGCCAGAACCGCCAAGATTCCCCGCACATCTTGATCGATGGGAATTTCGACAAAAGGAAATAGGTCATCAGGCATCACATCCAAGGCTGTATCGATGTCTTTGGCGGCACCACCATTCATCTCTACCACATCAATGATCGCCCGACCGGCCTCATGCGTGGCGTGCCGTTTGTTAAAGGCAGCGATGTCCGCAAAGTCTGATTCAATGTGCGAGTCATGACATGGACGCGACAGAGCACTGATGCACCACGGATCGGCCTCTTCCTCGTCGGGAAACAACTTGGCCGCCGCAACCTCAAACTCCTCCAACTGAGCGACCGGAACGATCACCCGGCCCACCATCCAGCCTCGCTCATCGAGCATAACACGGCGATAGGTGCTGACCATCGGGGACATCTCCAGCGTGGCAGGAGGAAACAGGCCCGCGTAGTCGATCAGTCCGTCCAAGAGCAGACTCAATGAGACCGGCATATTCATGTGGCTGATCCTTCCAATTGAGCGCGACTGGCCAGACAACGATCAATGCGTGCCATCGTCGCGTTCTTTCCAAGAATCGAAAGTGTGTCGAAGATGGGTGGGCTCACGGGACCGCCGCTCACTGCCACTCGAATGGGCTGCGCAATCTTGCCGATCTGGCCATCGCATTGTGCGTCTGCCCAGCCGCCCAACAGTGTCTCTAGTTCGCCTGCGGACCAGCCATCAGCGCCAGCGAGCACATCACGAACCGCTTCAAGGCGATCGAACCCACAGGGCTCGCCTTTGCACAAAGCCTTACGAACCGGCTTGTTGTGAGGCCACTGAATGTCTTGGTCGGCCATGATGAAGAAACGCCCAGAGTCCAGCGGATCCAGCAAGGTCTTGCACCGCTCCTTGTTGGAGAGTGCAAAGATCTCAAATTGTTCCTCAGTCATGGCGTCGAGGAAGTCCCGCTGGTACTGCTGGCAATAGGACCGCAGTCGCTGCACGAATTCCTGAGGCTCCATATCCTGAATCGCATCAAGATTGAAGGCCAGCAGTTTGGCGCGATCAAACTTGGCGGGACTCTTGACGATTCGATCAAGATCAAAGTGCGATGCCATGAAGTCGCGATCAAAGTGTTCGATGTCTCCCCCAGGCGACCATCCCAGTAGCGAGAGGTAATTCAGCAGCACTTCGGGCAGATACCCCGCCCGACGAAAGTCGTCGACATTGATTTCGGGCAGCATGATCCCCAACGCGTCGGCTAAGGATTGCGCCTCATTGGTTTCAAGTTGGGTGTTCTTGTCTCCAAGCCATGCCTCAAAGGCCTCACTGGAAATTCCGCACCCCTCGGGGGGGGAAGTCAGCCCACGCTGCCGCACCTCGGCTCGCATTGCCTTGTCCTTATCTCGCTTGGACATCTTTGAACCATCAGGATTGAAGATAAGCGATACGTGGGCCCAGATAGGGCGGTCGAACCCAAACGCATCTTGCAAGAGCGCGTGCTTGGGACTGTTGGCCAGGTGTTCTTGGCCACGAATGACATGCGACACGCCCATCAAATGGTCATCGACCACCACTGCAAAGTGATACGTCGGGAAGCCATCAGCCTTGCGGATGACGAAGTCCTCAAGTTCACCGGCCTCGATCCGTACTTCACCAAGTACTGCATCTTGGATGATGACTGGCTGGTCATCAGGGACCTTAAAACGCACAACATGGGAGCGTCCTTGGGCTAGGTAGTCCGCCACAGTCGCCTCATCGAGCGACAAGGCGCCGCGGTCGTATCGATATGCCCGCTTCTCCGCCCGTGCCTGCTTTCTCGCCGCAGCCAACTCCTCGGTGGTTTCAAATGCCCGATAGGCCTTGCCTGACTCGAGCAGTTCATTCATATACTGATCATAGATATCCAAACGTTTGGACTGTTCGTATGGGCCGCTGTCACCACCGCCACTACCTTCCCACTGCGGACCTTCATCCCAGTCGATGCCCAGCCATGCCAGATCTTCCAAGAAGCCAGCACTGGCGGCATCGCTGGATCGCTTTTGATCGGTGTCTTCGATTCGCAGCAAGAACACCCCGTCGTGCCGCCGGGCAAAGGCCCAGCAGAACAACGCCGACCGAGCACCACCGACATGCAGGTGCCCCGTTGGACTTGGCGCAAAGCGAGTTCGAACGAGCCCACGCGATTGACCGTCGGTCATTCCGGCGCATCCTGTATTGGATCAGGGGCACGTCGTCGCAGTAACGCAACTGGGCCCGAAAAGAGATAGAGCAAAAACACGATGGCCAGCGTCTCTTGCAGCCACCAGATGGCAAGGCAAAGCACCGCGGCAACGCATACGAGATATGGGAAACTCACCGAAACGCGGAGGTACCGATTCGCCAGATGGCTATACGGAACCGCTGAGACCATCATGACCGCCGCAAGCAATACCACAAGGGGCAACAACAGGACCATGCCACTGGCGAGTACTCCAAGGATGACGCTCTCCGTTCCTGCCTGAAGGGCAATAAGATGTTCATGCAGCAGCACCGGTCCAACCACAGCCCCTGCCGCTCCAGGTGTTGGCAGACCCCGAAAAATCATGTGATCGCCAAGCCGTCCGCTGGCGGTTTCTACATTGAATCTTGCCAGACGAAGTGCTGCAGCGCACACGAAAATCGCCGCAACTACCCAGCACAACTTCCCAATCGCCAATCCCGTATCCGGACTCACAATGCCCACCCCGTCGCCCCCTGCGACATATTGGCTCAACAAACTGAGCATGATGAAGGCCGGTGCCACCCCAAAGGTCACCAAATCGGCAAGTGAATCGAGTTGGCCGCCAAGTTCCGTCACACTGTCAGTCAGCCGCGCCACCGACCCATCAACGCTATCTAGCAGAATGCCCAGAAGCACCAGCGACGCTGCCATCGTCAGCGTACTCCAGCCCCATGGGCCGACGAAAGACCCCGGGTCAGTGACAACCGATGCGGGCTTACTCGCAAAGTGAATGGCTGCAAATCCTGCCACCAAGTTTCCCAAAGTAAATAGCGCTGGCCACGCACCAGTCGGTCCGACCTGTCGCAGTCGTGCCAACCCCGAACGACCCATACGGCCACCACGTTGTGGGGTCTGGAGATCGTCCAGTTCCATCTCTTTCAATTCCTTTGCCAATTGGTCCTCACGCAAGCGCATCGACGCATTGTATCGCCAGACGCCCTCCCTACCGAGAGCCCACTTGCCCCCAATCAGTACCCGAACCGCGGCAGTAGGAGCACCATCAAGGGTCCGTGGTCGACATCTCGGTCGACCTGGGACCACTGCAAAACGGCCGCGCCAATCGTTGCTGGCCGCCCCGGACCTTCCTCGGGCCACCGCCCACGAGATGGCGCGATGACCAGCCCATCGCCCGGAGGCAAGAGGTATTCACTGCGAACCAGTTCGCCTTGGTTGTCCGATCGCTGGGCAGCCAATTCCACCACCACCCGTGGCCCCAACTCTGTGAGGAGTGGCCACGTTCGAACAAGCAACCGCCCAACGTCGGCCGACGCGACTTCTCGCCAAATCACGGGCATGCCCAACCATCCGACATTCGGAGTCGTGATCGGTAGCGTGCTTCGAGAGAAAGGGTCCATGATCGATAGATCAATCGCATGCACCTCGTAGCCCTGTGCCAACATGAAGTCATTGGTCAACCGGCGTCCTGACGCCGCTTGCAACGCCACGTGCACCTCTTCGATGGTGGCCTCGCCACGAAGGTGACGGACTTCAATACCTTCCCCACGAATGACCGGCGACATCGGCACCGGCGCGTCGACACCCGTTGCCACTGGCCTGTCTGGCGACGCAGCGCACGAACACAAGAGAAGAGTGGCAAAAAATCCCCCTTTGTTCATGTGACCTCATCCGGAAGATCGTTGATCGCATCAATCAGTTGACGCATTCGCCCCCACCCGCGACGTGTGTGCACAAATGCCAAACGCGGCAACTCCAAATGATCTGTCTCTCCCCGCATGGCCGCGCACGCCTTCATAGCACCACCATCGACCAAGTCACCGAACCGATCATTGAGATCTTCCACTTGCGATTGCGTCAATGGTGATTTCATGCGGATGACGTAGGTCGCGCCAACATATCGGGCTGAGTGGTACCGACGGTAGAACCGGCAGATATGATCGCACGCGTCCTCAGGGGACGATGCGTTGTGCAGCAGCGAGAGGTCTTCTTCGCTGATCCAGCCATTCTCACCCAGGTGCCGCGAGATAAATGCCCACCAGTCTTCCCAGTAGGTCCGCCCTTCACCCTCAAGCAAGACAACAGGCACAATGTTGGACTTGCCCGTTTGAATGAGCGTCAGGCACTCAAACAGTTCATCCATGGTCCCAAAGCCACCGGGGAACACCGAGATCGCATCGGCGTGCGCCATGAACATGAGTTTGCGTGTAAAGAAGTACCGGAAGCTCACCAACTTCGGGTCACCCTCGATGACATCGTTGGCAGACGTTTCAAATGGAAGTCGAATACGAAGACCGAAGATCGACTCACGGCTTGGGCCTTCGTGACCGGCCTTCATGATGCCGTCTCCAGCCCCAGTGATGGTCATCCAATCCTTGTTTGCCATCAACTCACTGAACACTTTGGCCGCGACATAATCTGGATGATCTTCGGGCGTTCGGGCCGACCCGTAAATCGTCACCTTCTTCTCGGTGCGGTACTGGTTGAAGACGACCCACGAGTGTCGCAGTTCACGGATCGCTCTAGTCACCAGTCGGAGCTGGCCTTCGTCGGTCGGATCATCGAGCAGCCGAATCGCAATCCGCATCACGTCCTCGGCATGACCACGGCGGTCCGCTGATATGTCTGGGGCGAGTTCTTCAAGAAAGGCCTCAACCTGTCGTCGAAGGCCTTCGCGTTGCATGTTTGGTCGAATGGGCAAGTTATTCATGAACCGTGGACTGTATC
The DNA here is from genome assembly GCA_964524945.1 of uncultured Isosphaeraceae bacterium. GTDB lineage: Bacteria > Planctomycetota > Phycisphaerae > Phycisphaerales > SM1A02 > UBA12567. Next base: position 21,905 of record CAZGFN010000030.1, on the reverse strand, counting down.
GTCAAAAAGGACTGAGCATCAATTAGAGGGCGATGCGGACAGCCCTGGAAGTGTCACAAGTCCTGTTTCGGGCTCGCCAATCGGGCCCGTCACCGAGAATTCATACAACTGATCCTGCACCAATCCGATGACATCGCTAACAACGGGCCAACTACCCCGAGGGCGCAACCTTGCGTTCACTTCCATAGTGCCAAGGTCCATGAAGCCGCTGCCTCGAAGACTGAACCCCCCATCGCCATCGCCGCCGCTGGCAAGCACAATGTTCTCCAAGGTCGCTTGGGAACCTCGGATGATGAAATCGACATCGACAAAGGAAATCCCACTAACGACAGGTGACGATAAGTGAAGCAATTGTTGCACCGCAATCAGCATCGGGAGCGTCGCGAGTTCACCGTCAGTCACGCGAAAATCGCCGACACCCACAAGGTCATCGGGATGGCCTGCACGTCCCTTGAGGTACAGCGATGCATCCACAACGCCCGTCGACCGTTGTTCGCCAGGTTCTACTGTCTGAGGAAACAACTGGTCCAGCCTCGCATCGGACAGCAGCACTTTCGTGTTCCACACACCATCAATGCCTCCCACTACTGCATCGGCAATAATGCGGCCACCGCCAAGTCTTCCCTGAAGCGATTCAATGCGAGTCATGCTAGACGCCTCGGGCGTTGGGTCGCTCACAATGCGACCATGCACATCGGTCAATGTGGTCTTCTGAATCATGGCGCCACCGTGCGAAACGTCCGCCATTACTGTCACCGTGTCACGTTGGACAGTGAGCTTCGTATCAACAAACGCGTGCACGGCTTCGAAAGACATCCCTGCTTCCAATGATGCGCCCCGCAGTACGACCCGGCCATCAATCTCACCAGTCCACTGCTGCCCGGTTTGGTGCAATTGGATCAGGGCATCCTCAATGCGAGACCCGGCTGGGTCCTTCAGAGAGATTGCCTCAAGCACGGTCCCCCAGCCGCTGCCACCAGCTGCCAGCAGCAATTGGCCATGCAGGCTTCCATCATATGAACCACGAAGATCCACCCGGCCAGGATCAAAGGACAGCCGCCCCGTAGCTGCAATGCGAGCATCGTCGCCGATCTTTCCCCGCAGAGGGGTGAATTCGATGCCAGCTGGGCCAATAGCCAAACGACTGCCTGCGTCGTCAACAAAGTCAATTCGCTGATCGTGCCACGTCGCCTTCACCGCGCGAGGCTCCACGTTTATGGACCAGTCTGACTTTGGGCCATCTCGCCACCGGCCATGCAGCGACACATCGCCATCAAAGTCCAGTGACTGCCAAATGTCCAATGCCTCGGCCCCGGCGGTTTCGTGCAGAACCGATTGCATGAGGCCCAAGCCCAGATCAAGACGATCGGCATTGAACTCAAGCATGCCCGATGGTGTATCGAGTGACACTTCGCCGGCAAGCAGAATGTCCGAGACGCCACCGGGCCCAGTGGCGGCCAATTGCAAGGCCGCGAACTTCACCTTGGAGTCCGCAAGCGAAAGCCGTCCGCCTTCAATCGAAACAGTCTGATGCTCATCCAGCGTGAGCGTACACCCGGTGACCTCAGCACTGACAATTCTGGCCGGTGCCCCACCGAGTGCTGCAACCACGTCAAAGGTTCCATGGGGATGCCAGCGAGACCACAATCGCTCAGCCCGTTCACCTGTGTCTCCATCAAGTTGGTTGAGCAACCATGGGCCGATGTTGACCTGCGCGGCATCGATCTCAAGATCAATGTCCTCGTGAATCGAACGCACGGTGCCCTTGAGCTGCGCTTCCAAGGCGCCAGCCCGGACCGATAGCGGTGTCAACATCAGTTCATCGGTCGTGGCATGCAAACTTCCATCGACTCGAAGGGGCTTGTCCGACCCAATCAGACCGGCGAGTTCGAGTCCCACAAGGGTGTCAAGTGACGGTGACTGCTCAAGGCGGCCCTGCGCAATGGTTGCGTTGATATCGTAGGTCGCATCATCACCATCGATGCTCACCTCTCCGTCGACGTGCAACACGCCAGTGAGATGGCCGACTTGAAGAGCCTCGAGTTCTCCATCAGTCACAAAGTTGAGCGCCTTGAGAAATGGATCCGTGATCGACTCATCATGGAGATCAAACTTGATCCGCCCACCGGCATCACCCTCGCCCATCGGAATTTGGATCGCCCCACTGATTGTTCCGATTCCCCCAGCCGCGGTCTTCATGGCAATGGGCTGGCCGACTTCACGCTCCAAATACAACTCGTCAGCCCAACGAATACGCCCTGCCCCCAAATTCAGTAGCAACGGAAACTCAGACCATGTCACTTCCAATTGGTCAAATGGAATCTCCCCTTCGATTGTGAGGTTCTCGTCTTCATCTTGACGGATCACCAAGTTCAGATCGACAATCTGATGGTCAGTCACCTCGCCGTACGGAAGATCGACATGCTGTTCGCTGAAGACATCCTCCAGCGTGGCCTTGGCACGCCAAGGCATGGCGCTGAGTAGTTCACGGTCAAGAGGCACGTTGACCGCATCGATGCGCACTGCCAAATCCAGCCCTTTGGACGACTCGACTCGCCCAGTAATCTCGACCGTCGAATCGCCGCTCCCCAAAGCCCTGAGCGAATGCACCTTGATGTCATCGCCTTCCAATCTGATGTCTGCATGCAAGTCATACAGGTCATACGGAAACTGCGCGTAGGCGCCTAGGCCATCCTCAATCTCCAGCCAACCGCCCATCTCCACTGGGCCCCCAATAGTCTTTCGATCGAAGGCCAAGCCAAGTTGCACGGTGCATTGCCGCACATCAAACAGCCGGAGAATCCGAGTCACATCGGCAGGCAGATCCGCGTAGCGACCTGGTTCAAATTGAGTGTCCCACGCGGTGACATCCAGTTCAAAGGGAAGATTCGACAGCCTCTTTTCCACATCAGAAAACTGATCAATCAGACCAAACTGCGGCAGGTCGCTGATGCTCAAGCTCATGCGGTACGGAACGGCAATAAGGTTGGGATCATCCCCACCCCCGGCCAGTTCGCCCTCGAGACCCATGACACTGAGCTGCCCATCTTGATAGCGCAGCCAGCCATGGGTAGCAATCAGCCTTGGCACCACATCGCCAGTCTCTTGGTGAGGCGTTGGGTAACGCTCCCAGAAATTCGCCCGGCCAATACCCAGTAGCGTCGGGTCAAGCAGCATCGTTACGCGGTCAAGCCACATCGACACGGATGGCGACGATCCGGGAGCCAATCGCAAGGTAATCAGGTTGATCGTGGCGTCGAGGTCGAGTTGTCGTAGGTAGGCCCGCACCACTCGAAATGGAATCAAGTGGCTTGCGTCTGGCCCCACAGACAGACCAGAGATATCAATTCGCCACTGGCTTGAGTTGGATTGCCACTCTCCGACCAACGCCGCCGTGCCGCCACCGGACTCTCGCAAGTCAAACACGAAGTCTCCCAATTCGTTGATCTGAATGAGAGACCCTTCAAACTCCGCAGAGCCAATCAGATGAAAGTCATCTTTGACCACTTCCCCAGTGAGTACCTTGAGTGACTTGATCGAAATCGACGGGAGTTGCGTAACTATGTCACGTCCATCGCGGAGAAGTTGCGGATCGGACATGGGCGACCTTTGGGGAGACAGTTGCTCGAGTGTCAGGGACCAGTCATTGCCCCGTGTCTCTGCCAATCGAAGCGTGGCAGACTGAACATCGATATTGCTGATCCAGTGACTACCAAGTGGATCAAGTTGAACGTTCATAGCGTCCACTTCAAGCACGTCACCGGGGATTCCATCGACTTCCGGAACATGCACGACCACCCCTTCCATGTGCAGTTGCCATCGACTGGTCCAATGAATGTCCCGCACCGTCACGTCGCCGCCAATTTCAGCGGATAGGTGATCCTCAATCATTCCAATGAAAATCGTTGGTCGAATCCAGCCCAGAAACGGGACCACCCCTAGGCACAGCACGAGCACAATTGGGGCCCACACCCACCATCGGCAAAGCCACTTCATGCAGATGTTCCTGACATACTGGGTGACCTACTCCACTTGGCTCGACCAAGGCCCATGACTTCAGACGTCCCCCATCCAGCGTAGATTCTAGCTAGCCTCTCAGAATCATGAAGATTGCACTCACTGGCGCCAGCGGATTTCTCGGATGCACGATTGCCAGGCAATTCGCTGAGGAAGGCGACGAGGTCCGTGGGCTACTGCGACCCACGAGCCGTCGTGATCATGTTGAGCACCTACTCAGCGACGTCGTTCAAGGCGGCATGAACGATGTGCAGGCATGCCACAGCCTGCTCGATGATTCGGACGTTCTGGTGCACAATGCAGTCGACTGGCGGATGCTGCGTGAGGGCGACCATCAGGGCCATCTGCAGACCAATCTGGTTCGGCCAATCGAGCTACTCCACGAGGCTGGCAGCCGGGGCATGAAGATTGTGTTCGTGAGCAGTGTTGCGGTGCATCACGACATGCTGGAACAGTGGAATGGCCTCATCGATGCCTCGCACCCAACACGCCCCGCGAGCCTATATGGCGCGGCCAAGGCATCGATTGAGTCGCACTTATGGGCGCTTCATGCCATGTCCAGCACGTCCTTTGCCATCATTCGTCCTGCGGCCATCTACGGCATCGACCCTTCGATTGAACGCTCAATCGGGTACCCGATTCTGCGTGATGTTGCAGCGGGGAAACCCTACACCCGCGTCGGCGGAGGCAAGTTTGTCCATGTTGATGACGTTGCCCAGAGCATTGTTCGATCGGCCAAGCAGAGCACCACTGATGGTCAGGTGTATCACCTGGCCGATTGCTATGCCAGATGGAGTGACTGGGCGCACCTCTGTTGCGAGGTCACCGGTGTCACGGTCGAGATTGACGACTCAAGTCCTGCGGCCCCACACAACATGTTCGACACATCGGCACTGGAACAGGATTTAGAAATTCCGCTGACCCGCGGTATCGCCGGTATCAAAACCTATCTTCAAGAATTGCATCAGGCAATGCAGGCCTAGTGGCGAGATTCACGAGCCCATGGCTTCGGCCAGATCCAATGCCCGCCCCAAAGCCGCAGCCTTATTGACCGTCTCGACGTACTCGCTTTCGGGATTGGAATCGAGCACGATGCCAGCACCTGCTTGCAGGTGATACATCCACGGTGCGCAACCATCACCGACAGGCGACACGATCGTCCGCAAGGCGATGGCCATATCCATGTCACCATCAAAGGACACATAGCCGATTCCACCGGCATAGGGGCCTCGGCGCACCGGCTCCATTTCGTCAATGATCTGCATGGCCCGAATCTTGGGCGCGCCGCTGACCGTGCCCACCGGAAGCGTGTACCGCAACGCATCCCAGCAATCTAGGCCTTCGCGCAGCGTACCCGTGACGGTCGAACTCAGGTGCATGACATGGCTATATCGCTCGATCTCCATCAGGCGGTCAACGGACACGCTTCCAGGTTCGCAGACAGTTCCAAGATCGTTCCGAGCCAAATCGACCAGCATCGAGTGTTCGGCACGTTCTTTCTCATCGCCCAGCAACTCTGCTTCAAGCATTGCATCTTGAGTGGCATCCGTTCCTCGACGTCGTGTGCCTGCCAGTGGTCGATTAACCACTTCACCGCCACGTACACGGCAGAGGATTTCGGGACTCGATGCGATGAGCATGACCTCGGGCGACTGCATATAGATCATGTACGGGCTGGGGTTGACAACCCGCAACGCGCGGTAGACATCAAATGGGTCCGCTTGACTGGTGCGATCGAATCGCTGCGATGGCACAACCTGAAAAACATCTCCAGCTCGGATGTACTCAATGCACCGCCGAACGATGTCTTCAAATACTTCGCGTTCCATGACCGGCTCACCGGGCAGACCGACGTGCGCAGCCGTATCAATGGATACTTGACCAGACCCAAGGGGCACACTGTCACTTCGCAACCGTTTCAGTAAATCATCGATCCGCGCGTTTCCCCGATTCCACGCCGAATTTGGATCGCCGTCGATGTCTTCCCACACCGTCAGTTCGATCGTCTTCTCAACGTGGTCAAAGACAACGGCTGTGCCATAGAGCGAGAGATGCAAGTCGGGCATATTGCGGTCATCTGGCGGGGCCGATGACAGTGGCAGTGCATCTGGTTCGAGCCGCCGGACACAGTCATAGCCCTGCCATCCTGCCCAGCCACCACAGAAGCGAGGTTCGCCTTGCGGAGATGGCGCAATCCGCCAACCATCCATGACATCTCGGATGCACTGAATTGGGTCGACGCCGTCATATCTCTTCACGGTGTCCGCACGATGATCAGTCAGCGTCACGGCATCTCCGCGGGCCGACAGCTCCATCTGGGGCGAGGTTGCCAAAATACTGTGTCGACCGACACGCCCCCCAGTCTCAACGGACTCCAACAGGAAGCTGGTATCAGTTCGGTGGTCGGCACTGACCAAGCGGCGGTAGGCAAGCACTGGCGTCAGAGAATCGCTCAGGACACGCCGAGTCACTGGCACGAGGTCGAAGGATTGGGCCAATTCCAAAAAGTGTGAGCGGTCTGCGTCGGGCATGGATGGCCATGGTACAGACCGCCCGTATCATTCCTCGCATGCCCGCCACCGACCAACCTGTCATCGAACTCAGAGACATCGAACGGGTGTACCGACGACGTGAGGCGGCCGTGACCGTCCGGGCGTTGGCTGGCGTGAGTTGTTCCATCCCAACGGGCCAGTATGTGTGCATCATGGGGCAGAGCGGCTCTGGCAAGAGCACCATGATGAACCTGATTGGCTGCTTGGACCGCCCCACGGCCGGGACCTATTTGCTTGAAGGACGCGATGTATCCACGCTGGACGATACGGCGCTCAGTAAAATCCGCAATCGCCGCATCGGGTTTGTCTTTCAATCGTTCAACCTGATTCCCGAACTCACGGTGCTTGAGAACGTCGAAGTGCCTCTGTTCTACCGAGGCATCCATCGCAAGCAGCGCGGGGAAATGGCTCATGCCGTTCTGGAACGAGTCGGTCTATCAGATCGATTGACGCACCGGCCCAATCAACTCTCAGGCGGACAGCAGCAGCGTGTGGCCATTGCCCGATCGCTCGTAGGCGATCCGGCCATTTTGTTGGCAGATGAACCAACGGGCAATCTTGATACCACAACCGGGCAGGCCATCCTCGCACTGCTCGATGAATTGCATAGCGAAGGTCGCACCATCGTCATGGTGACGCACGACAATGAAATGGCCAAGCAATGCCAGCGCATCATCCGGTTGCGTGATGGATTGATTGAGTCTGACACCTTGGCTGGACAACTGGCGTGAGCAGCCAAGGCCAGCGCATTGTTGGGATTGATCCAGGACTTCGATTGACCGGATATGGCTGCATCAAGACTGGCCATCAATCAGACGACCTCACCATGGTCGAAGCAGGCGTCATTCGCGTGCCCCAGAAACGACCCCTGCATGAACGACTGGCGTATCTCCACGACAGCGTGGCCGACTTACTTGCGGACTTATCACCAGATGTCATTGTGGTTGAGTCGGCCTTCGTCCACCGGGCCCGAGCCCAGACAGCGCTCCAAATGGGTCATGGCCGCGGCGTCATCCTGCTGGCAGCGGCCCAGTACGCGCGTGCTCCAAAGCAAGACCGATCAACCGAGGTCGCCATCATCGAGCTGAGCCCTGCTGAGATCAAACAATCGGTCACGGGAAGCGGCCGGGCGGCCAAGGAGCAGGTCCAGCACGCCACCGCCTCGATCCTCGGGCTGCCCGGTCCCATCGATCAACCGGACGCCTCTGACGCCTTGGCCATGGCCATCGCCGGCACGACCCGCGGATTCGCCGCGAGATCCAGCGACTCGGCGACCAAGTGATCAGAAGATTGAGACAAGGACCAAGGGGGCGGAGCTTTGCCCCTAGAGACGCGATTGTTGAGCATCGAGAGCAAGCAACATCAACTCGCAGGAGAGCGGAATACGTGCGTATAAATCACGGGTTGCAATTTGCAGCGACATCCCCTTCTCCACCCACGCTCCCGTCCTTGCCCGTGCCTTTGCGCTAAGAAGCGAGGATGACAAAGTCGGCAATGCCACCCCTGATCCGTGTGCGCCGATGCCCCACAACCTCGCAGCACCGAGAAGAAAGCGCAAGAAAAAGGCCCGGTAGCGGCAAAGCCGCATACCGAGCCCTTCCGGGGGTCAATGTTAGGTCGATGTACTACTCCCATCGACGTGTGGAATAGTATCTCCTCCACAACAAATGTCAACGAACCCAAACCTAAAACCGCCAATTTGACGTACTTTCTTTTGCCCGCTTGATAGCGTATTTCAAACATTCGCCTAGGCACCACACTCGCTCAAAGCGGCATCCCCCTAGCTAGACTGATGTGGCTCATGCCCTATAGCCAAGCCGCCGAATCCCAACCCGGATAAACCTGACCCCCATGTCGCCAATACCGTACTCGCTCCTGCTGCTCACCGCCATCCTTCCCACTCTGGCTTGTAGTGCCGCCCAAGAGGCGCTGCCTTCGACCCGCAGTGGCCACTGGGAGGTGGTCTCAAGCACCGCTGAGAACCTGCACCAACGATTGTCGGAAGTCAAGACCCCAGAACTAGAAGGACCGCTCCGGGATGAACTGGAAGCCCTGTTGGTAACGGTCGAACAGTTCAATCTTCGATGGCCGATGGATCTAGATGGCTTGTCGCTTGAAGCACAAATCGCAATGTCACTAGACGAATCGATCAAGATGGATCATGCCTTCGCCCGCCTGCTCGAGGTGGCCCCCGAACGAACCCAGTCCGGCCTGGCGTGGGCGACCTACTGGGTCAATCGCAAGCCCGAGCGGGCTGTCTCCATACTTGATGCACTCATCAATGAACGCCCGGATGCACTGCTGTATCAAGGCGCTCGCGTCAAAGCACTCCTGCTGATTGACCCGGAGGGACTTGATCGGCGGTTTGAGGCGCTCATCGATGAACAGAAGTGGGACCAGGCGGCCATCATGCTCGAAGCAACGGCGCGAAATGACGCGCCCCGCGCGATCCGTCTCTCCCAACCGTGCATGGAACGTGCTCAGACAGATGTACGCCTTGCTGTAGCGATCACACGTGCCTACCGCATGGACAACCGATTTGCAGAGGCCAGACGTATTTTGGACGCCTTTCCAGATGGCACCATTACCGATCCGGGGCACCTCTACTTGTGGTCTGACACGTGCTATGCCGACCATGACTTTCAACGCGCTTTTGAATTACTCCAAGCCGTAGACATGGACAGCATCGAAACGACCCGGCCAGGGTTGCACCGTCGGCTCAGGACCATGATCCCACTGCGAGAGGTGGCTTTGAAACGCTGGCCTGTAGAACAGGGGCTTCGCATCGAAGATGCGAAGGAAGGAACCAACCCGTTAGCAACGCTGACCATCGAGGGCCGTGAAGTGGTCGTCGAGTTGTTTGCCGACGATGCCCCGAACACGGTGGGCTCATTCATCGCCGCAACTGACCTTGGCATCTATAACGGGCACGAAGCTGGACAAGTGCACACTGGCTTTCGAACCATTTTCGGTGATCGAATCGAAGGCGACCCTATTCCCACTTGGTCCGTAGCCGACGAGCACGAACACCCCAATCACCGCGATATATTTGCTGGCACCCTCGTGGCCTACAAGGAATCCAAGCCCCACTCAGCTGACACACGCTTCTACATCCTGCACTTTCCCGCGCCACACCTCAATGGTGCACGCACAGCCTTTGGCCGCGTCATTTCGGGACTCGATGTGGTACGCGAAATGCGTCAGGGCGATGTACTGGACCGTGTTGAGATTACCCGCCGACCCGATTCCACATGCGAAACAATGGTGCTCGATCAAGACGGCCAAGTGCTGCCACTGCAAATGTTGCTCAGCGAATAGCGCATTCCGTCATCGGAGATCGCCAGCACCAAGCATGACGTAGCCCTTTCGCATCAGCACCTGCCCTGCAAAAACATTGTCATCACAACAGATCGCCATGCGTGGGCCTGCTACAGGCAAATCGCCCATGATCGGGTACATGAACTGAATATTGAGTTCGGCCCCAAGCAGGCACAGGCACATGCGAGACAGCGTGTGTTCATCCTGATCCAGTTCGACCACGATCAAATCGATTTCAGAGAACGCCATCGTTCGGTCCCGAAGCAGCAGTCGCGTCGCGTCAGCATTGTCGGGGATGAGCCGCACCACGGCAAAGTCGGTCGCTTCAAGCACGGCCATGGCATGGAGCTGCACATCGTGGGCCTCGTCAAAACTCGTCAGCACATCGAGCAGACGCCCAACGCGGTTTTCGAGAAAAATGCTGAACTGCCGCACAGATGGTGCGCTGTAGGCAGCGGCGGTTCCGGTGCCGTAGGGGTCTCCAGCACCGCTGTCGAATTCACTCATCCGATCACTCCAACATTGTTACCCATACTCCCAGATGACGCCGGGGATGCAAAGTCCACGATACCCGGAGGCCGCACGACGTGCGCCCCAGCGGCCTCATTCAGGAAGGTCTGCACAGCCAGACGACCATCATCACCAAAATCGAGCGTCCACTTATTGACATACATCTCTACGAAGCGATCGGCCTGCGAGAGATCGATTCCCCGGCCAAACTGCAGTGCCCACTCCAACGACTGCTCGCGATGTTCCATGGCATACCGCACACTGTCTCGCAGCACCCTAGCGAGCACAGACAGCGTGCCAGGGCCATGGAGGGTTTCTAAATCGCGAGCGGCCACATTGCCGCCCAGCGGCAGCAAGAGGCCTCGTGTCTCCTGCCACCACGCACCTAGATCGACGAGTATTTCCAGCCCCCGACCTTCGCATGTCAGTTGGCCTTCGTGAATGACGACCCCAGCTAAAAACTGCCCCGACTCAACGGCGTCTTCGATCTGATCAAATGGAATCGCCTCGAACTGCATCCCGTCGCCAAGCAATAGACGGGAGCATGCCAACGCGGTTGTCCGCTCACCGGGCACGGCGATGATCGGCGTGTCGCGCCGCAACCCATCCAGCGTAACCCCGCCACGTGTGATCAGTTTCGGCCCGTACCCGTCGCCAACCGACGCGCCACAGGCTGTCAAGATGTAATGATCTCGGATCGCGGGATAGTGCGCGATACTCACTGCGGTGATGTCGTGCCGACGCGATTCGGCCTGTTGGTTCAGTGATTCGATGTCGTCCGTCACCAACTCAAAGTCAAACAGCCCCGTCTCGACACAGGGGCCGCCGCCAAGTCCTGTCAGCGGCCACCACATAAAAGCATCGTCAGGATCAGGGCTGTGCGCCAGCGTCAATGGAACTCGATCAGACATTTGTGGCGCTCGTTGTGGATGCTGTCTCTGGAGATAACGCCCGCCGCTGAATTTTGCCCGTTGGATTTCTGGGCAACGCACTGAGAATACGTACGTCGCGAGGGACTTTGAAACTTGGCAGCGGGCCGTTGCAGAACTTTCGAAGCTCTTTTGGCAAGACTTCGCCGCCCTCAACCAGTTCCACAAACGCCAGCGCTACCTCGCCTCGCATTGGATCGGGCTGACCAATCACCGCAGCGTCAAGCACCGCCGGGTGCCTCACGAGTACTTCTTCGATCTCTCGCGGGAAGACATTCTCCCCGCCAATGATCAGCATTTCTTTGATGCGACCAGTAATGGACAGGAAACCATCTTCACTGAATCGGCCCATGTCCCCGGTGCGGAAGAATCCCTCATCATCGAAGGCCGCTTCAGTTGATGCCTCATCCTTGTAGTAACCCTTCATGACATTGTCGCCGCGGATACGAACTTCCCCGTCGAGATCTGGACCGAGGCGATCGCCGGTTTCTTGGTCAACAATGATTTCTTCGACACCGTCAAGCGCGCGACCAACAACGCCACGCCGTTCCTCTTCGGGGCGAGTCCAATTCGTAACGGGCGCTGTCTCGGTAAGCCCGTAGCCCTCACAAATCCGTGCGCCAAATCGCTTGGCAAAACCTTCGTAGACTGCGTCGGGAAGGGGTTCGCCACCACTGACGAGAAAGCGAACGGATTTCATGTCATCGCACGTGGCCGCCTTCGATTGCAGAAGTGCGTTGAACATCGACGGAATGGCCAGAAAGGCAGTGGGTCGGTGCGCCCGAAGCAGTTCAAGAACACGCCCCACCGCGAATCGCGCGGTGTAGACGCTCCGACAGCCAAGCATCAGCGGAAGCAGCGTGGTCACGGTGAAACCAAAACTATGAAACTGCGGAAGCAGCCCGATGAAACGGTCTCGCCGCGTGAAGTTGGCCCAATCGATGCATTGCTGGACGTTTGATGCGAGGTTGCCCACGGTCAGTTGCACGCCCTTGGGCCGCCCGGATGTCCCGGAGGTGTACAGAATCACTGCGACGTGGTCGTCATCGCGACGAACACGGGGCACGCGGGGCGGTAGACGCTTCATGTTCAGCTCCTCAATCAGGAGCGGCGAAGCGGAGTCGGGCAGTGGGCCAAAGCGATCGAGCATCGGGCCGACAGTCACGATGAGATCAAGCCCGGCATGGTCAATGATGTAGTCCTGCTCCTCACGGCTGAGGAGATAGTTGATCGGCACGACAGTACGCCCAAGCATCCACACCGCAGCGATCGAGACGGGGAAGGCCCCGCTGGTGGGAAGCAGGATGCCGATGTTGGGGGCGTCGGTTTGCTGGGCAATCGCCTTAGCAATGTGTCGCGATGCGATCAGGGCTGTGAGGCCCCGCCACTGCCGCTGGTCATCTTGGGCGAAGACTGCCAACGGGTGTCGACACCAATTTCGAAGGATCGGATCAAGCAGTCGCATCGGGGAGCGCGCAGGGTAGCACGGCCCGCTAGGCTGGTGCACATGCGCACTTTCCACTCAATAGTGATGATCGGTTTGATGATGCTGGCAGCCAGCTGTCAGTCACCGCCTCGGCAGGCCACGCTCGAACGGGTCGCGACCCTGTATAGCGAAGGCCTCGATGCTTCAGCGGCGTCCACAGCCACGATGATCGTGCGACGAGGCGGCATCGATGCCAAGACGGCTGCTTGGTATGGCGGACTGGCCGAGTATCGGCTGGGACACATGGCCGCGGCACGCTCGTTCTTCAACACCGCAGCAACGTCACATGATGCCGCAGTGGCCGGAGGGGCCCAGTCCATGCTCGCCCAAATCGCAACAAACCGGGCCGATACCGACGCCGCGCTTGACCACTATGACGTGGCCTGGAACAAACTTCGTGGAAGCGATCGGCGGCAAGTCGCATTGCACGCCATCGCAGCGGCACAGGCTGCCAAAGACTCACAGGCGACCAACCGGTGGACCAGGCGTCTAGCTGGGCAACCAACCGTCGCATCCAGTGACACGAGTCCGTTCGCGTTACAAGCAGGCGCGTATCGGAGTCGTTCGGGCGCCGAAAAACGCGCCAGTACGCTGCGGCGGACTCACGACCGCACACTGTCGCCCATCGTGGTCCGTGGGCGTTCAAACGATGCTGGCACATGGTGGCTCGTGCAGTGCGGCGGGTATGCCACACAAAGCACCGCCACCGCTGCAAGGCGTTCGCTTGGTACTGAGGAATTTATTGTCGTCAGGACGGCTACTGCAAGCAGTCCTTAACGGCACCGATACCAAAGGTCACGTCCGCGGGCGTCAACCACGGACCCATCGATAACCGCACCCACCACGTATCGCCAACATCGCTGATCGCGACTTCGACGTGATGACGCTGAGCAATTTCGTCGCGAAACACAAATCGATCGCCATAGTGTGCCACGGTTTCAGGCGGTACCTGAGCCGCCACCATAGCGCCACAGGGCGCGTCAGGGGGCGCGGCCAGCGTCGTGCCCATGGCCTCGGCCAGTATCGGCCCGCACCACTGGCACATCGCTGATTGCCATGCTTGGAGCGATGCCCAGCCTCCTCGTCGATCAATCGCTGCAATCGCTGTATGGACGACAAGCCATGGCGTGATGTCACGGGTGCCTTGCCAATTGAATGAATCGATATATCCATCGTGCACGTTGTGGCTAGCGATGACTGGGCGGGTGGTGTCGCGGTATTCCGGAGCGGTCCAAAGAAAGCCCGCACCAGATGGGGCGCCGACCCACTTATGCAGATTTCCCGCGTACCAGTCTGCGCCGATGGCCTCGATTTTCAGCGGCAACATGCCAGGTGCATGTGCGCCGTCGACGAGCACCTGTACGTTGGCCTCACGGCATGCACGAATGATCGCCTCCACTGGTTGCACCACGGCCGTTGGCGATGCGATGTGGTCGACAATGGCCAGTACAACGTTGCCCTGCTGCAACTGCTCAGTCCATGCCGCAACAATGTCCTGAGAACAACTGGCTGGTAGCGGCTGTTCCACAACTCGCACATTCCGATGGTTCGCGTGCCTCGCCTCCCAATGGCATGCTTGAAAGACGCCGCCATAGGATTCACTCGTCACGAGCAAATCACCGGGGCGTTTACGAAGTCCCACGAGCACCGCGTCGATCGCTTCGGTCGCATTGGTCACGCAGGCGAGACCATCGACATCAGCACCGACAAAGTCAGCCACCACGCGGCGACTTTCCTCGATGGCCGTCGGTGCATACCGCTCCAGAAAGTCCACCGGTTGTTGCTCGAACTGTTCCAACACAGCCGCTCGGGCCGCCAAGACCTCCCGAAACCGCAGCCCAAAGCTCCCCGCATTCAGGAACACCCAATCCCCATCGAGCGACCAATCCCTCAACGCATCAAACCCATCCATCACTCGAGGCGGCTGCTCCACCCCCGCACCATACGCCCCCAAACCCCTCTCTAATGGGAGAAGGCACATGTATGACCCAAAACCGGAGCACTCAAGACGCGATCGAATGCCTCAGTCATCGAGCAGAACCAATGATTTGCCATCGTCTCATCAACGAACTCAGGCCCGTGCCGATAATGAGCCCAACTCTGCCGCAATGGGGGTACTTGATATTTGGGTTCTGTTCCCCTAACGTAACCCGTACAGACTTGCCGATGTAATCCTCAAGACAACGGAGACCACTGGTCGAGATTCCCCCTGCCATGACATACACCCACAACATCTTGTGCCTCGCGAACAATGTCGTTCACTACGTGCGAGATGTGGTATGGCTTGGGAACATGACCGGTGACCACCGAACCGGGAAGGAAGCGAGGAACTCAATGAGCATGCCATTGGTACTGACTGGACCTGGAGGCGATTTCCGAACAGCCCTGTACGCAGAGGACGGCCGACTCGTCCGCCGAAACGTGCCTGCGGAAGTTGACCCCCATACGCTCCAACGGTCACCCGATTGTGACTCGTTGAGCCTCGCTGAAACCCCAACACCAGACAGGCAGCATCTCCCGCACCTGCTGGACCTCATGACAACCCACCGCCCGAACCCCCACCGGCTCGCGCACCTATCCCCAACCGCAGTGCCACGATGCGTGCTGCGACTGGACTCGCCCGCACTAGGCACATCGCTGGAGGCACCCCCCACTCATGCCATGCAATCTCACACCGCGACAACTTCGGATCGCTCAATTCATACGCGATGCACGCATCGCCTCGGGCTGTTCTCCGACGATTCAGGAAATCGCCGACGAAGTCGGCGTCGCCAAAGTAACCGTCTTCGAACACGTCGGCGTACTTATCAAGAAAGGCGTGCTGGAACGCGAGCCACACAAGGCACGCTCTTTGTCGGTTGCTGAGGGCGTCGCCCTTCCCGACCAGGAAAATGCACTCTCCTTCCCCCTAGTTGGTCGAATCGCGGCCGGCCACCCCATCGAACAGTACGAACAGCGTGATACGCTCGATCTCGAGTCCGTCTTCGGCCCCCGCGTAGGCACCTCGGGCACAACCTTCGCCCTTCAAGTCACCGGCCTATCCATGCAAGACGAAGGCATTCTCGATGGAGACTACATCATCGTCCGCCAAACGAGCACCGCACGCCAAGGGCAACGCGTCGTGGCACTCCTCCCCAACGGCGAAACAACCCTCAAGACTTTCTTCAAGGAACCCGACGGAAGCATCCGCCTGCAACCAGCCAACGACGACTTCGAACCAATCATCGTCAAAGAGTGCACGATTCAAGGCATCGTCGTGGGCGTGCTTCGCAACTATCAAGACTGATCGCGACGCCTCGACGCTACCGAGGCCAGCCCCGCTGGCGTCAGCGACACGTGCATTCCGCGACGAGACACCACTCCGAGTAATTCCAACGACGTCACCGCACGCATCGTCTCTCCGGCGGGACCCCTAACTGCATCCACAATGGCCCCTACGGTTCGGCCGCCCCGCCGAAGCGCCTCTGCAACGCCCTGCTGCGCTGCCGACAACTCCATCCCCGCAGCAGGCTTCGCATCGCACACAACCTCGGAGCATACCGACGGGCGCCTCGCCGCCAACTGCGTCCGTTCAGGCAAATCTCCAAGTACATCTGCCGGATCAATCGCCATCGCAGCCCAGCCATCACGGAGCGCCTCCAAACCACCACGGCCAGACCGCAATCGCGGCGACCACGGCACTGCCCAACATCCACGGCCATGCGACTCCACTGCGATCCGCGCTGTCAGCATGGCGCCACTGCGAACGGGTGCTTCTACAACAAGCACCCCTTGCGACAGGCCGCTGATAATTCGATTGCGGCGAGGAAACTGCGAGGGCCTCGGCGGCTGATCCGTAGGCAGTTCACTGACAATAGCGCCTCCATTGCACCGCACGTCATCAAATAATGCGCGATGTTCGTCTGGGTACGGCCGACCAAGTCCGCTTCCAAGCACGACTACGGTTCGGCCTTGGGATCGAAGCGTCGCGCGATGTGCCTCACCATCAATTCCCCTTGCGCCCCCGGACACTACCTGCACACCTGAAGCAGCCAGACCAGATGCAAAGCGTCCCGCCTGAACCAGTCCATCGGGCGAACAGCGTCGTGTCCCGACAATGGCCACGCTGCAGCGATTGAGTTCATCAATGGCGCCAGCAGCACGCAGCACCGCTGGTGGGTCTGGAATGGTCATCAAATGCGATGAATACCTCGGGTCATCAAATGGAATCAAGTCTCCACCAATAGCCGCAAGTTGTGACAGTTCCTCCTCGGGATGACTTCTCGCAATCGCAGCGGCCAGGGCCGACCGAGTCGCCGGCGTGACTTCTTCCACCTCAGCAAACTGATGGGGCGAGGGTCGATCGGCCGCCGTCAACACACTTGACGCATCACCGTATACCCCAAGCAATAGGCGCGCGGTTCGCGGGCCGATTCCCTGCGCGGCGGTGAGCCGCAACCAGTCCATACGTTGTTGATCTGTGTCCACGCCAAAGCCTACGTGGTCGAAATGGCCTCGCCGCTTGATGGTGCGGAAGTACCACGGCACTTCTCGCTGCTCGCCTGTCTGTTCATCGCCAATGTGCGAGCAGGACCAGTTCCTACAACGCCAACAAAGATGCACAGCACGCCGCCAGCGAGTCCCCACAGTCGCATCGGACCCGACACGAGCCTCTCCAACGTCGTCACAGGGGCCGCCATGGGGGGAGAAGGCGGCGGCGGGACGGTGTCTTCGATCCATCCCAGAATGCCATGTTGGTGGTTCACTTTGGCCATCGGCGTGACCCCATCGGGCAGGAGGTTGAGTTGCCACGCGACCAGTCGCTGCTGCAACTGTTCGTCCCCAGCATCGAGCGCCCGAACCATATCTCGCGCCGCGTCAACCTGGCCGACCGTCCACTGGACTCCGGCTTGAAGTTGCGACTGCTCGAACTGCGCCCGCTGAACATCTCGCCATGCGGGCACCAAGACAACCACCGCGACCATAGTGAGCCCTGCTGCGAGCAGAAACCAACTACCCAGATGCCGCCCGAGCATCGATGCAGGCGTGGGTTGTGGAGCGTCCGTTGACACAGCATTGATATCGACCGTACGCCCCCTCACACGGCACCAATTCATCCTAGTAGCCCACGGACCCATCGAGCCAAGGATGTTGGCACGCAATCACCCCCTCCAAAAGCCTTGACGAAATCCACCCCAGGCGCTACGATACCGCCCCTCTACTGCGGGGTAGAGCAGTCTGGTAGCTCGTCAGGCTCATAACCTGAAGGTCGTAGGTTCGAATCCTGCCCCCGCTATTCACACCGAAGCCAGCCCTCTTCGAGATCGGAGAGGGTTGTTCTTTTTGGACGTTGCACGCCTCCATATGCCAGGGCATTGAGCTTGACAATGCCAGATGTATACTCAATTTGATGCGGTTCGTTGTCCATCATTTCTCTACGTTCTCTTGCCAAATGCAGACGGTGCCCTGACGCCACTGCTCCCTGTCGCTGAGACAAGCTCGTACGCTGGCCAAACTCTCGATGTGCTCTCCATGATTTCATTGTGGGGAAGTTCTTGGCGGGCCGACCTCAACGGCGACTCGGTTGTTGACATCAATGATCTGCTTAGCCTCTTAGAAAACTGGGGCGATTATTAGCAAATCATGTAGCGGCACAGAACAAAGCCCCCTGGCCATGTATTTGGCACATTGATCTGGGTCCTCCCACGGAGCCCACCAATCTCGGCAGTGGCGCAGGTTGCACAATACCAGCCTGATATCCTACGGCAGTGATTGACCGAACAGATCCACACCTACTGGCCGTTGCCCGCGGTGATGCGCCCGCAGAACTGCTGCTTCGCAACGCACGCGTAATCAACGTGTTTACCCGAACGCTGTGCCAAGCCGATGTGGCGGTCACCGGGGGTCGCATTGCATCCTTACGTGGGACTGATGCTGCCGAAGTCATCGATCTCGATGGCGCTATCTTGGCACCTGGATTTATCGATGCGCACATGCATGTCGAATCCACCATGCTCACGCCACGTGGATTTGCGCAACTCGCTTTGCCACACGGCACGACCGCGGCGATCCTTGACCCACACGAAATTGCCAACGTCATGGGCATGCCTGGCATTGACATGATCATGCAGGATGCTCGCGATTTGCCGCTTCAGTGCTGGTTTACAGCCAGCAGTTGCGTCCCTGCATCGCCACTGGAGACATCCGGTTACCAACTCGGCGTAGGCGATCTCACACAATTGCTGAGCCGAACAGAGGTCATTGCCCTTGCCGAGATGATGAATGTGCCCGGAGTTGTCAATGGCGACCCAGAAGTGCTTGCCAAAGTAGCCGCAGGGCTGAAGACGGCTCAAGTAGATGGGCACTGCCCAAAGCTACGCGGACGCGGACTTGAAGCCTACGTCGCTTCTGGCATCAACTCAGACCACGAAAGTTCAACGGCCGACGAGGCTGCTGAAAAACTGGCAGCCGGAATGACCATCTTCATTCGTGAAGGCACCGCGGCTCGCAATTTGGATGCACTGCTCCCAATCGTTACGCCAGCCAACGCACATCAGGTGTGCTTCTGTACCGACGATCGACACCCGAGCGATCTGCATCGTGATGGTCACATCGATCACGTCATTCGCCGCGCCATTGCCATGGGGCTCAATCCCGCAACCGCGATCGCCATGGGATCACTGCACGCAGCACGACACTTTCGCCTGCGAGATCACGGTGCCATCGCGCCTGGCTACCGAGCAGACATGGTTGAAATTCACGACCTGTCGCACCTTGCGTTGGGCCGGGTGTGGGCAGGCGGCTGCGACCAACACCGCATTGATGCATCAAGTGTTGACTGGGAAGCCGCAACCGGAACGGTGCATCTTTCAGACAGTTTCGGTGTCGAATCGCTTGCGATTCCAGGCGGCGACGGACCGATCCACGTGATTGGGCTAGTGCCTGGCGAACTCATCACCGAACATCTTTCACGAGCCGCCGCGACCCGTGATGCGTATCGCGTCAGCGACTCCTCTCGAGATCTCCTGAAAATAGCAGTCATCGAACGACATGGCCACAGTGGTGGTATTGGCCTGGGATTCGTTGAGGGCTTTGGCTTGCAACGAGGTGCCATCGCTTCGACCGTCGGCCACGATGCGCACAACTTAGCGGTCGTGGGCTGCGATGATCAGTCCATGGTGACAGCCGCCAAGGCTGTGGCACAATGCGGCGGCGGACTGTGTGTCGCCGATGGAGACCGCGTGATTGCCTGCTTGAGTTTGCCCATTGCTGGCCTGATGACAACCACGGATCCCGCTACGCTCATTGCGGGCGAAGACAAACTCTACGCCGCGGCCGCATCAATCGGATCGTCCTATGACAACCCATTCATGCCGCTGAGTTTCCTACCCCTAAGCGTAATCCCCCGTCTCAAGATCACTGATCGCGGACTGATCGACGTGGATGCCTTTCGCGCGATTGGCCTGTAGCAGCGGCTGCGACAGAATCGATATGCTGACCACAGGAGCCGCTAGCATCACTGCCGACAATTCCCCTGCCACAAAAAGTCTTCTTGTCATCGTCTCGAACGGACCGCTGCTGATTGGAACGCCGGACCGCGTGGCAAATCGCGGTGCCAGGCACGTGCGTATCGCACCGCCACCCCTGCCGTTCCCTGCGATGGCCACCACCGTGGCCACCGCAGTCGATCCACTCAAGCATGGCATCGTCGGAACCATGATGATCGATCCCGACAGCGTGCAACCCCAAATCGTAACAGCAGCCAATCGACGATTCCCGGCGATTTGGACAGTTGGAGCGCATGCTGGACGAAAGACGATAGCCATCGATTGGCCTGCGACCCAAGGCGACCCTGATCTTGACGGGAGCCTCGACACCAACGCCATCACTGATGCCACGCAAGAGAGCGGACCACCCGACCAGAACTTGCTCACAAGCATGCTTGCGGAGAACGCGACACCCCAACAGGTCGTTGCGGCCCAGAGAATTGCTGCAAGAACCGACTTGGTGCTTAGCCACGCAACCTCCGCAATACAAGACATGCCTGATGTACTGGCCGTCACGATTCGCACCCCCAAAGGGGGGTGCAAGGGTTCTGCCTATGCCCATCAAATGGCTGACCGAATTGAGACGCTGGTGGGTACGGTCCCCACAGATGCTGCTGTCGTGTTGGTGCACCTCACAGATTCCGCTGAATCGAGTGAACCCGGCTCTGGCATGCTGTACACCATGACGCTGCTTTCAGATCATGATCTCCAACTTCCTGTTCGCACTCGACTGCCATTCGTAGGGGGTTTCATTCAACAAATTGCGGGCCTGGCACCGCCGCTGGGCGCAGCCGTCCCCGAATGGGGACCTGGCGGCATTCCCGCATCGCGCCCCCTTCCGGTCCAAGCTCGTGAAGACGACTGCGATTGGGAGCAGATCGTTGCACATGTGCTCGCGATGGATCCAGACGGAGCAGATGCTAAGACGCGAACACGCATGATGCATATCCTCACAGTTCGATTCAGAACACTGGGTCGCGAGGCCATTGGGCAGCGAAACTGGAGTGAACTTGCCAAGTTCGGACGCTGGCTCACGCAACTCTCTGACAACTCGGCAAGTCGTTGGTGGGTGGTACTGGCGTGCCAACGTCTTGACCAGATCGAGGACCTCAAGGCGGCCGTTGCAGGACTGGAAGAATCATTTCCAGATCTCCCCATCACCAAAATTGCATCGTCTTTGTTGTGCATTGATGACGACCCCGATACCGCTCGTGAATTGTTGGAATCAATTGATATCGAGACCGTGCGTCTTACGTCAGCTCTTGGGACGCTCGGGCGAATGAGCATCCGCGCCGGATTGAATGATCAAGGTGCCCAGGCCATTGAGCGAGCGATTCAATCTGGAGAAACAATTCCAATCGATCGCGTGATGCTGGCCACCCATTATTTCCAACGCGGCGACGCACAAGCCGCACTGGCAGCAATGGGAATGCTCGGGCAACACAATGGCACAAAGCATTGGTCACTGCTGCGGCTTCAAATTCTGCTCGCTCTTGATCGAATGGAGGATGCCACAGACCTTGTTGAGTCCTTTGCCAGCCGCTTCCCAGGCAACCCCGAAGCGGGC
>CAZGFN010000029.1:0-31114 GCA_964524945.1 uncultured Isosphaeraceae bacterium | reverse complement strand
TGGCAGAAGCCGATGTTGAGCTGCACGTTCTTGCCCATTGGCTTGGCGTTCCAACCGACGCCGACAATATTGAGCACCTTGGTGTAGCCCTGAGTGACGCCAACAACCATGTTCTGGATGCGGCTGCGAGTCGTGCCCCACTGCGCTCGGGCGCCACGATCGCCATCCCGTCCTTCAAGAACGTTACAGGTGACGGTCTTGCTGTCCTCGTTCCACTGCACATCGATGTGGTCGTGCCAGGTGTACTTGAGGTCGCCCTTGGGACCAGAGATTCCAATGCAGCGGTCGTTCGACTTGACGTCGACCTTCACGCCGCTAGGAATCGCAAAAGGAGTCTTAACTATACGAGACATCGCTGCGATCCTCAGATCACGACGGCGACGATTTCGCCACCGACCCGTTGTGAGCGAGCCTTGCGGCCGCTCATGACGCCCATGCTGGTCGAGACGATCGCCGTCCCAAGTCCCTGCAAGGGGCGGGGGATATCCGAGTGGCTGGCGTAGATACGCCCACCGGGCTTGGATACCCGCTTGATTTCATGGATGATCATCTCACCGCGAGGGCCGTACTTCAGCCGAACCCGAAGACTGCTCCGGGAACCAGCCTGCTCGGCATCCCAACCATCGATGTACCCCTCGTCCACAAGGACTTGGGCCACACCGCGGTTCAGACGATTGTCTAGGCAGACAACGTCCTTTGCACGGTTTCGGATCGCGTTACGAATCCGGGTCAACATGTCAGCTGTCAGATCTTGTTGCGACATTTCGCGCTCCACAGGGGCATTGGCCCCGAATTACTCACCAACTGGCTTTCCGCATTCCAGGAATCTTGCCTTCCAGCGCAAGCTGGCGAAGCATGATCCGGCTGATTCCGAACTTCCGATACACCCCGCGGCTGCGACCGGTGATTGCACACCGATTTTGCTTGCGGCTCGAGAACTTCGGTTCCTTCTTCATTTTGGCAAACACACGCTTACTAGCCATGATTCAATCCTCACTCTTCCTTCTTGGCGAACGGCATACCCAATTCGGTCAGCACGAACCTGCTGACTTCAGGGTTGGACCGTTCCAAGCAGATATTGATGTTCATTCCGTGGTTGAAACTGACACGGGCCATGTTGATCTCAGGCCACACAGCTTGCTCGGTCAGTCCCATGGAATAGTTGCCCGCGGCATCGAAGGCTGTCTCCTTCACGCCACGGAAATCCTTGATTCGAGGCATCGCCAGATTCATGAGTCGATCAAGGAAGTGCCACATGTGGGCACCACGCAAGGTCACCATGAACGCCGATGGGGCGCCTTCGCGAACCTTGAAGTTCGCCACGCTGCGTTTGGCCATCACCATCACGGCTCGCTGGCCGGTGATCGTCTGCAGTGTGTCCAAGACGGTGTCGCGAATCTCGGGCTTGAGTTTCTGGTTCTCAAGAAAGCGACCGACACCAGAATTGACCACGATCTTGCTGATTGCAGGCAGTTGGTGTTGGTTCTTGAGCCCGAAGTGCTCAGCAACCTTGGGCAATACGTCGTCCTTGAACTTCGCTTGCAGTCGCGATTGTGATTTGATTTGGTCAGTCATTGTGGTTCTCCGAGTCTCAATGCTCAGCCTTTACGAGGCCCTCGCAGCACACTCAGTTCACTTCCATCGCGGGAGGCAACCCGCACCTTCGCTCCATCCTTGCGGATCTCGAAGCGGACGCGGGACGCTTTGCCGTTGACAACGGGGCTGACGTTGCTGATGTGAATAGGCATCTCCTTGCGGAGGAGGCCACCCTTGGGATTCTGTTGACTGGGCTTGAGGTGCTTGGTTCGGATGTTGACACCGGCCACGATGACGCGGCTGTCTTCGGGGATAACCCGAAGCACCTCGCCAACCGTTCCGCGGTCGTTTCCTGCGGTCACAATGACCGAATCACCTGAGCGTATGTGACGTGCCATGATCAAATGACCTCCGATGCGAGTGACACAATCTTCATATAGTTGCGCTCGCGAAGTTCGCGAGCCACTGCACCGAAGATGCGTGTTCCGGTTGGGTTGCCTTCATGGAGCAGCACGCACGCGTTCGAATCGAAACGTACGTAGGACCCGTCCTTGCGGCGGGTCGGATACTTCGTGCGGACGATGACCGCCCGAACGATGTCACCCTGCTTGACTGCGGAGTTGGGCATCGCCTTCTTGACCGAGCAGACGACCATGTCGCCAATGCCTACCGATCGGCGAGCGTGGCGGCCACGAGCGGTACTGCCGCCGAGAACGCCAATCACGCTCACGACGCGAGCGCCACTGTTGTCCGCAACTTCAATTCTGGATTCCTTCTGAATCATCTTGGTATCTCCAGCGAGAGAGCCTCAGGCTCCTGCGCCCTCCTTGCCAAGAACGCGAAGCAGGACCCATGACTTGGTCTTAGAAATCGGCCGACATTCGGCGATCTCGACCCGGTCACCGGACTTGGCCGTGTTCTGCTCATCATGCACGTGCAGGACGGTCCGCTTGCGGACGTACTTGCCGTACTTGGGATGCCGCGTTCGGTACTCGATCGTGACCCGGCAGGTCTTTTCACGAGCCGCCGAGGTGACGATGCCAGACCGCCGTGGGGCGGTATCCGAAACTGTGATGTCCTTGAGGTGACTCATTTAGCCTCCTCCTTGCTAGCGGCGATTGCTCTCGCACTTTTTTCGGTGAGCAGCCTGGCAACATCATGCTTGATGTGGCCGAACTGGGCAGTGTGCTGGACCTTCTCCGTTACCATCTGGCAACGAAGATCGAAGAGCCGACGTCGAAGGCTTGCGACCTCGATATCGATCTCGTCATCCCCAAGTTTCTTGACTTCATGTGGCTTCATGTGCGGTTCTCCGTGAGCATTCCGTCAGACGGACAGTCTCTTTCCGACGAATCGACAGCGAATCGGCATCTTGCGGGCGATTCGAGCAAGCGCCGCACGAGCCATGTCCTCCGACACACCGGAGATTTCATACAGAATGGTCCCGGCACGAACGCGGGCTGCCCAGTAATCCACTTCAGCCTTGCCCTTACCCATCCGAGTTTCGAGGGGCTTCTTGGAAATTGGCTTGTCTGGAAAGATGCGGATGGTGACCTTGCCTTCACGACGCAGGAAGTGCTGCGCGGCGATACGCCCAGCCTCAATCTGCCGAGCGGAAACCCAGTGCGGTTCGAGCGCTTGCAGGCCGTAGTCGCCAAATGCGACATAGTTGGCGCGCGACGCCTTAGGCTGCAGTTTTCCACGCATCTGCTTGCGGAACTTGACTCTTTTGGGCATCCGTGGCATCGGTTGCGCTCCTCAAACACCGAGCCGAGGCTCAGCGACGTCCTCTTGCTCGGGCACGAGCACCAGCAGCCTTGGATTCCGTTTGATCCTCTTGGGCTTCGGTGAACATTCCCTTGTAGATCCAAACCTTCACGCCGATAGCGCCGTAGGTCGTAAAACTTGTTGCCGACGCGTAGTCGACGTTCGCTTGCAGCGTTGAAAGCGGAATCGAACCCTCGCGGGTCACAAACTTCCGCGACATTTCCGCACCGCCCAATCGACCAGACACCTGGACGCGAACACCCTTGGCTCCGGCTTGCATGGCTGACTCGCACCGCTGCTTGAGCAGTCGGCGGAAGTTGGCACGCTTCTTCATCTGCTCGCTGATCGCCTCGGCCACCAACATGGCATCGAGGTCGGGGCTGCGAATTTCAACGATCTTGACCGACACCTTGCGGCCAGTCATGAGTTGCAGATCGCTGGAGAGTTTGTCAATCTCGGCGCCCTTGGGACCGATGACTAGGCCAGGCCGGGCAGTCTTGACAATAATCGTCAGCTCTTCACGAGTGCGTTCAAGATAGATGTCCGAAACAGCCGCAAAGGGCGGTGTTCGGTTGAGTCTCTTGTCGACATACTCGCGAATGCGATAGTCCTCGACCAACAACTCGCCGAACAACGCCTTGGGCGCATACCAGCGAGACTTATGTGCCTCGGTAATTCCGACACGGAATCCAAATGGGTGAACCTTTTGTCCCATCGATCAGCCTCTTTCCTCAAGAACAATGTGGAGATGACACGTCCGCTTGCGGATGGGGTGGGCACGCCCACGATCCTTGGGTCGGAACCGTTTGATCGTTGGCCCCTCATCGACACGCGACTCGGAGACGATCAGTGTGGACACATTGGCGTCCTTTTCTTCAGCATTGGCGATTGCGCTCTTCAATACCGCCTTCAAATACCAAGCCGCACGCTTCTTGGAGAAGTCCAACTCGTTCATGGCGACATCGATCCGCATTCCACGGATGAGGTCTGCCACGAGCCGCGCCTTGCGGGGTGCGATTCTGGCAAATCGATGGGTTGCTTTGTAGTTCATGGCAGGCAGCATCAAGTCTGTCAAGACTTGAGACCCTCCTTCTTATTGGTATGGCCACGGAACATGCGGGTGATTGAGAACTCACCGAGCTTGTGCCCCACCATGTCCTCTGTCACGAACACGTCGTTGAACGTACGACCATTGTGCACCTGAAAGGTGTGCCCGATGAACTCGGGAACGATGGTGCAGGCGCGTGCCCATGTCTTGATCGGACGTTTGGCAGTACCGGCCTCAGCTTGCGCCATGACCTTGCGGTACAACTTCTCGTCGACGTGCGGGCCCTTCTTGAGTGAGCGTCCCATCTCGATATCTCCGTCAGAGCTTCAACTGGCCGTAACGACGGCTTTTGCGGCGACGCAGAATGCGCGAATCCGAGGCAAGACCTCGACGCCGCGTGCGTCCACCCTTAGATTTCGTACCCGAAGCACTTGCTGGCTCGCGGCCACCCTTACTTCGTCCCTCACCACCACCGAGCGGGTGCTCGTGGTGACTCATTGCCATACCACGGACCTTCGGGCGACGCCCGAGCCAGCGGTTGCGTCCGGCCTTCCCGAGTTTCACGAGTTGGTGGTCGGTGTTCCCGACCTGACCGAGCGTGGCGCGACACTTGATCGACACCTGCCGCATTTCGCCCGACGGCAAGACGAGCGTGGCCCACTGACCTTCTTTGTTAGTCAGTCTCGCACCCGTACCAGCAGAGCGACACATTTTTGCACCCTTGCCTGGCTCAAATTCAACGGCGTGCACCGTCAGGCCAGTCGGGATAAATTCCAGCGGCATGCAGCAACCCGGATTTGGGTCGATCGCCTCGGCACTGCTCACCACACTATCGCCGGCAGTCAGTTTGACTGGCGCGAGGATGTAGCGGCGTTCCCCATCGGCGTACTCAAGCAGCGCGATGTGGCACGACCGGTTTGGGTCGTACTCGATGCCGATCACAGTGGCGACGACATCGTCCTTGCGACGCTTGAAGTCGATCAGCCGATAGCGGCGTTTGTGCCCGCCACCACGACCACGCACAGTGATCTTGCCTTGGTTGTTGCGGCCACCATTCTTGGTGAGCGGACGAAGAAGCGACTTCTCCGGGGTCTTCTTGGTGACCTCGGCGTGCATGTTGACCGACGCGTTGCGTCGTCCAGGAGTCGTTGGTTTGTACTTGCGAATCGGCATAGTGTGTGTCCTTCGAGGCTCAGATGAGCTCGATCCGATCTTCTGGATGCAGTTTGACGATCGCCCGCTTGATGGCCTTGGTCTTCCAACGGCCAAACTTGTTGCGACGCATCTGCCCCTTGCGGTTTTGAATCGCGACGGTTTCGACGCGAACACCGTAGAGATCTTCCACAGCTGCACGCACATCGGGCTTGGAGGCACGCGTATCGACTTCGAAGGCGTACCGATTATGAGTTGAGGCCTCCCACGTGGACTTTTCGGTCACGAGCGGGCGTCGAATGATTTCAGTGGACAACAACATCAGGCAGCCTCCTTGTCATCGCCAGCAGCGGCGAGCCAGGCTTCCAGCGACGTCCGCTCCACCACGAGATATCTGTGGTTGAGCAGTTCGAAGGCATTCAGTTGATCGATCCGGATCACGTCGACATTGGCCAGATTTCGCGATGAGAGCGCTGCATTCCGATTGCCCATGTCCAACGCCAGTAGGCACGTTCGGTCGATGCCCACGGAGTCAAGCACGCCCTTCATGTCACTGGTCTTGGGAGCGTCGAAACTCAGCGAATCAATGCACTTGACCTCGCCATCAACCAACTTGGCAAGCAGTGCGTTGCGGTTGGCCAAACGACGCATGCTTCGAGGCATTTTCTTGCGAAAGTCGTCGCCAGTTCGGGTCTTGGCAAAGGCCACACCACCACCGGTCCGGATGACCGTACGGGCATTGCCAACGCGTGCGTTGCCGGTGCCCTTCTGGCGATACAACTTGCGGGTCGAGCCTTCGACCATGCCACGGCTCTTCGTCCGGGCCGAGCCCTGACGACGGTTCGCGTGGTACATGACATAGGCCTGCTTGAGCAGCCCTGGACGCACCTCGTCTCCGAGAGTCGTTTCATCGATGGCAAGCATATCGACCTGCTTGCCCGTTCTATCTAGTACGGGGAGATCTATCATCGTTCACACCTGTGGCCTTCTGGCCTGTTGCGCCTGGCACTCCGCCCATGCGTCGGATCGACCTTTCAGTCGTTCCCACCCGTGGTTCCTTATGAGGGCCTTCGGGGGATGGGAGGCAGCGCTGCGACTCGGCGTCTGCGAGTGGTTGTACCGGGCGATTACGAAGTCGCCCGGGGGATGCCGGTCATCCGGCCTTGGCCATCTTCGCCTTCTTTCTGTTCAATCGAACGGCAGTCCGTACGAAGACCGATCCGCCGATCGGTCCGGGCACGGTGCCCTTCACCACGATGAGATTCTGATCCACATTGATGGACACCACTGGCATCGACCGCTGGGTAACGCGGGCGTGGCCCATATGCCCAGCCATCCGCTTGCCCTTCTTGATCTTGGGGCCGGTGCCTAGGTTGGTTGCATGGCCATTGATCGAACCAATGCAACGGTGCCGTCTCTTGACACCATGGGACGCTTCAAGGCCTCGGAAGTTGTGGCGTTTCATACCCCCCTGGAAGCCCTTGCCCTTACTTGTGGCGATGACATCGACGAAAGGGACTCCGTCAAACACGGTCACATCGATCGAATCGCCAAGTTCACATTCGGCTTGGCCACGAAGTTCCACGTGCGTGCGCAACGGTGCAGCACCGGCGCGGTGATCGTGCCCGATCATTGGCATGGTGCTGCGACGCGGCTTGATGGCATCGCCACCAATCTGGACAGCTTCGTAGCCGTCAGTCTCTGCTGTCTTGACTTGAGTCACCACACAAGGTGTCGCTTCGATCACGGTGACAGGCACATTGGTGCCGTCCTCCATGAACCAGCGGGTCATTCCAATCTTCTTGCCGATCATTGCCTGTGGCATGGTCATGAGTTCCTGTCGCTCAGGCCTTGATCTTCACAAAGACGCCAGCAGGTACGACGAGCCGATTGAGCGCCTCGACTGTGCGGGCGCTGGGCTCGAGAATGTCGATGATTCGCTTGTGTGTACGAATCTCAAACTGCTCTCGCGACTTCTTGTTAACAAACGTAGAACGATTCACGGTGTAGACCTCACGACGTGTCGGCAGCGGAACAGGACCACTCACCTTGGCGCCGGTACGCTTGGCGTGATCAACAATTTCACGCGCCGAAGCGTCGAGCGCTTGGTGGTCATAGGCTTCCATGCGAATACGAATCTTCATCGAGATCTCACTTCGAAGGGCGATGAGCCCCGTCCAAATCACAACCCAGCACCTTGCTGGCACAACAGACACACGCCCATCCACGTGCGGAAACTGGGCGCGAAACGACGATGATAGGGCCCCCTAATCACCTGTCAAGGTGCCCGAAGCCCCCTATCCTGCGAATTCTCCATCTTGCCCCCTCGCAACGGACTTCACCCATGCCAGCCACTGCACTCTTGATGTTCTTGATGACGTTCCTGTCGAGCCCCCAATCGCTCCTTCGCAGTGATGAACTCGGTTTGGACATTGTCCTCCCCCCGGCCGCCCGGATCATGCAGCGACCAGGGAATGGTGGTGAGCACTTTCTCATCCGCGATGGGGCCGCCGAGCCGTCTTGGAGCCTCCGCTTGGAGTCCACGCCCGTCAAACAGGTGACGTCCAGTGACATTCTTGATGATCTATCAGGCATTTCCCCAACTGATCAGGTCCTGCGAAGGCAGGCACATGCCGTGGATGGCCGGCAGGCCGAGAGCCTATGGCTGCTCCGCGAAGGGCCAAATGGGCGAAGCGTGGTACTGGGATGGCTGGCCATTCCACAGGTTCTCGGCCGGGCCGCGGTCTGCAGCGCCGTGACCACTCCTGAGGCCCTGGATGCAACGCAACTCATTATGGACACTGCATTTGCATCAATTCGCCTCCGAGATCGTCAGGCCACCATGTTGGCAACCAAAGCAGCGAGCCGCAAAGGCGAGCAGCTTCTGCAAGCGATTGATGAAAAAGCACTTCGATCGCTTAATGGGCATCGACAGGTCCTCAGAATTCATCGCACCGGTGAAAAGGAAGGGGAACTGGCCTACGGAACGCTCGAGGCCACCATTGGGCCCAAAGGGGCTATTTCAGGGGTTGCAGGCACGCCCGATCAGTGGCAGGCCACTGACCAAGAAGTGGGGCTCATCGTCACCACCCACCTCCGGTTCGCCCTGAATCCCCAGAACGACCACTACGTCGACCGCGCCGAGCGGAGTTGGGTCAGTTTCGATCTCAAACGAGAAATGTGGGCCGACTACGCCACCGAGCGCCAAGGGGACCGTCGCTGGACGACCACCGAACTTGGCTTCCGGCAGGCACCGACCCTTGGGCAGCCAAGGGGCAGTTTGATGGTGGTTCGCTCCGATCAACGCAACGATACGCGGGACAACTGGAACTATGAAATCGGCCAGGATTGGCTCCCCCGCGGGCTCCGGTGGCTCTTGCCAGCCATCGCACCCATCGGAACCAAACTGGTCGCGTGGCGCACGTGGGATACCAGCAGCCTGGTGCCACGGGTCACCATTCGCCGTGATCAGGTGGTCGATGGCAAGCACTTCTCGTGGAGCGGTCTCGATGGGCTGCCCACTGTGCTCTCATACAACTCCGAGGGACACTTGCTTCGCGCGGCGCGGCCCGATGACACGCTCATCGACACGGTTGACGACGAGACGGTGGCGTTGATCTGGCAGAACGCGGGACTGAAACTGCGCTGACCTGCCTGCGGCAGTCATCTGCGAGCGCATCGATGGCCGATGGGTTGTGCAACACCGCAGCCCATGTGCGACGTGCTGCAATGTCTTGGCCGAGTTTGATTGCGTGCATATGCTGGTGGTGCGCTTCGTCTTGGCCAGCATCTCGCTGTGAATCGACCAACACATGCAACGCATCGAAAGCGGCCTGTCGGCCCGGCGTTCCTCGATCGTGGCGGGTGATTTCGTCAAGTAATCGTTGTTTGGCCGGCGATGGTGCATGACCCGAAGCCGCGGGGTCATGAGTCGCCCGGCGGTGCTGGGCAATGGCGTGATCACAGGCCTGCCGGAAGTCGGCCTCTTCACCCAGTGGCAGGCGAAGCGTGGCCGTAGCCAGCACCCGAGGTGACAGGGAAAGGGGGTTCCATGACGCCACCCACGCTTCCATTACTTGGTCATAGCCCATGCCACCGGTGCCGTGAATGAAGAGATCTGCGATCGAACGCATGATGGCCGTAGTCACCAATGCCCGTGGTGCCAGCGTGATGGCCTTGTTGAGGTCCGAAGCGTGCGCAGGGCGGAGGCCATCATCGGTGACGACCCACAAAGGAAGTTCTGGATCAGATCCAGTCTGAAGTTGCGTGACGGCGGCCTTGGGGGCGTGCCCAGCAGCGTCGTTGTAGGCATGCACACACGCGGTGGGGTCCCGCCGCATCGCATCGACCAAGGCGGAACCGGTGGGTGTCGACAGCAGCGAAGATGCAAAAACAACGGTCGCGGGCTTGACCCACGGACTGCACACAGACGCGACGACCCACGCCGCTTGTGATGCGGCACCTTGATCATCAGGAGCGGCCTCCCATGCATCTCGCAGGGTCGCCAGTCCCGTGTCTGACCAGGCAAGGGACGTATCAATCGTTGACTGAGATGGCGTCGCGGCGGCGCGGGTCATGAGGGGGCCTGTTGATTCGATCGCAAGCGGCACCGTCAAAGACGTCAAAGAATCGGGGGCGTGTCCAACTGGCACGTCGATGGTCGCGATGGCCTCAGCAGCGGTATCGATGACGAGATGGCATGTGGTTGCGCCAGCGACACTCGCCCAGGCATCCGCTGCGATGTACTTGGCCAAGATGCCCGGATGGGGCGCCGTGGGCTGGTGTCCACTAACGACCAGCGGCGTGTCGATCGTGAGCCCCAGGGCAGCCCGGGTTTCCTGTGCCAACGTGTCGATCGGCGCACCGCGGCCTTCCCAAGGGCCAGGTGAAATCACGCATTCAGCCACAGCAGGGTGTGGCGGCCTCGCAGCGGCGAAGGGCCTCCTCCAGTGTGCCCAAGTAGACGCTTCGGCGATACGTTGCATCGTCCAGTGGTCCACCGAAACTTCGCGAGTCGTCCGTGTAGATCAACCGGACGGGCAACTCTTTAATCCGCAGGCCCGCACAAAATGCCTCGGCCCAGAACTGCATCGGAAAATCATACCCATCAACATCCAGCGGCAGCGTCGCGCAGGCGGACACACGGTAGGCCTTGAAACCGCAGAATGCATCGGTGATTTTAAGACCGAGGCGGCGGTTGAGCATGTTGGTCAACTCCCCGTTGATAACTTGGCGATCGGCCGGAGGTGTATCGTCGCCGTCGTGCGTATTCAGATACCGGCTCCCCGAAATCACGTCCGTGTCATCGCGTGCGATGGCCTCCATGAAGACAGGAATGGCCGCGGGTTCATGCTGCCGGTCGCAGTCCATCGTGATGAGCCAATCAAAACCATCGACCTGGGCCCACCGAAGCATGTCCTGCATCGAACGGCCGTAGCCTCTGTTTTGGGCATGGCGGATGACCTCCACCGGGTGCTCGGCAAGCAGCCGCGGCGTCGCATCAGTCGAACCATCGTCAATCACCAACACGTCAGATGCGTACCGCAGCACCTCACTCAATACGTCTGAAACGTACTTCGCCTCATTGAATACCGGAATGCCGATCAATACGCGTGGCTTGCCCATGAGCCCCGCAGTGTAAACCATTCGTTCACGATCATTTATTGAGGTTGAGCGTGGCATCGAGGCGGTCGATCAGGGCCAAGACATGGGCTTCGGGAGTCACTGGCTTTCGCGCTGCTCCGTACTCGGGGCGCTCATGGTGGCTCAGGACCAGATGTTGGAGCAGTCGAATCGTATTGTCATCAATCTCGGCGGCTGCCATGGAGGCATCGGCGGCCTTCTCCTCAATCATCATGGCGCCTCGCACGATGTGCCCGATCAGGTTTCCATCATCCGTGTAGGTGAATCCACGCGACCAATCCAATTCAACAGTCTTGCCCAGATCGTGCACGAACGCGCCCATCAGAAGCAAGTCCCGGTTCAATGGTGTGGGGCTGCCGTCGTAATGATCCGCAATCGCATCGGCCAGTTCCATCACCGACCGTGTGTGCTCAAGCAAACCTCCAATACACGCATGATGCATGCTCACGCCTGCAGGGGCGTCGCAAAATTGCTCCATCAGAGGTTCGTCATCTAGAAATGCTTCGCCAAGGGCGGCCAGCGTTGGGTCTTTGATCGACTCAAGCAGGCTTCGCACACTGCGGAACATGGTGGGAATGTCGCCCGTGGTCATCGGAAGCAGTGAAGCGATCGTCTCGCGATCCGCGTCCACCGGTTCAATCGACTCAATGTTGATCTGGGCCTTGCCTTGCCAGTCAACCACTTCGCCATCGATGCGAATGATCGGGGAGTCCTCGACGGTGCGCAGCCTGGCTGCGTCGAACGACCAGCACCGCCCCGCTGCCTTACCGGAGCGATTGCCCAGTTGACATCGCAAGTACGGCGATCCCCCGCGGCTGGTGCCCAGTTGTGGATTGATCAGTAGGAAGAGTTCGCCGCTGATCGTGTCGCCGGCTTGGAATGTCGTGGCGGTCATGCTCATACGGTACCGCGGAGTCGAATCACTTCGGGAATCGCATCGGCCAATTCCTGTGCAAGCATCCCGCGATCGCCATGCTGCGCCCGCCAGTGCGCTCCAGCAGCGGCGTGGCATTCCACCGCCAAGCACGTCAGGGGCGCTATGTCCACGTCCGGCTGCTGAGCCGCCAACCCTGTGATGAGTCCAGCCAGCACATCTCCGGTCCCAGCAGTCGCCAGTTCCGGTCCGCCTTGGGCACAACGCCAATGATCACCCGATGAATCGGCCACCACCGTTCCGTGGCCCTTAAGCACCACCACGCACCCGCATCGCTGCGCCATGGCCACCGCTGCGGCGGTTCGTGTTTCGGACGTCTCGCCCGCCAGAGGCAGCGACCACGCCTGCGCCAGACTGTCGAACTCGCCCGGGTGCGGTGTCAGCACCACCGATCGGCGTGTGGCATCAAGACTGGGCGCCGCGCCACAGGCCAGCGCCGTGAGGGCATCGGCATCGATCACCAGCGGTGGCCCTGATGTATCGAGCACTGCGTTGACCAGTTCGGCCACCCACGGCTTGGTTCCCAGCCCCGGGCCGATGAGCAAGGATTGCACCTGCGTGCCAAGGCGGCGGACCGACTCGATGGCCTGTTGTTCGTGCACGCCACCATCAGAATCCAATGCCAGAGGGTGTCCCGTCGCCGAAGGACAGAGTCGCAGGCAGTTCTCCACGACAGCGCCATCGGCGGCAATCACAACGCGACCACACCCGCTCCGCAGCGCCGCTTGCGCCGCCAGCGCGGGCGCTCCGATCATGATTGCGTCGTCATCACACTGCCCCCCGACCACGCAGACCATTCCAAACACGCCTTTATGGGCATCGAGCGGCCGCGGGGGAAGCAACGCCGGATTCATCGGTCGACTTTCACAATTTCGATTTCAAGATTACCCAGCAAGCCCAGCAGGCCGATGAGTTCTCGCTGCCCATCGCCATCATTCATTGCCGAGGTGCCCACAAGCACGTGCCCGGGCGTGAACGCCACGGGCAAGGTGGCATCGAGATCAACCCATCGTCCGTCGATCATGGCCTGCGTCCACATGTGCCACCCGAATGCGTTGACACCGTCGATCCACACCAGGCCCGATGCGACGCGGGCAGGGATGCCCGCACTACGGAGCATCGCCGCAAGCAGCACGCCGTGCTCACTGCAATCGCCGGTTCGACTTCGCGCAGTATCTGATGCCGTTGCAAAGGCCGTCGACAGTCCCTTGGACGAAATGTGTTCGTTGACAAATGTCCGCATCACCTCAGCTCGCGTTGCGACCGAGGCATCGGCGGGTATTGAAGCCAGCGACTTGTCCCGCAGGGCCACGATGGCCTCATCATCGCTGTTGATCATGGCTGACGCTTCGCGGAATGACTGACTCGATCGATCAGCATCCGTTGCCGCCGAACTGCCGTTTGAACTGATCTCCAGCATCAAGCCAGCATCGGTTCGCTGGGTGACTCGCTGACCGCCAGATTCGGGCAGCGTTAGCACGCTGCCATCTTTGGTCGTCAGCAACATTCGCGCCCGCTTGGCCGTCATCTGATCACCAAGCGTCCCGGTGGGATAGATGAACAACGAGACGAACAACTCGGGCACTGGACCGGTGCCGGAAGACTGTGCCGTCGCTTGATCGGTCATGGTCGAACTAATAGTGCCAAAGGGTGCTTTCAAGGTGGTTCGAACGCTTCGCCAGTCGGTCGATACCCAGACATTCATTTCCACGGGCAGATCTTCGGTCGCGACCTTCCAGCGGGTCACCTTTCGTGGGCGGTCTAAAATATTCAGCGCCTCAGGTCCAACCAACGTCCATGTTTGCGTCACCGGTTGCAGTCCAAGGTCCGGCATGATGGTGCGGAATGTAATTTCCGTTGCCCCGGACTCAGCACGCTTTTGAAGATATGACTTGGCCGCTTGGGGTGTCAGCCAGATGCCCTCTGGCGCTGGCACTTGCTGCTTTGAAGTACGAGCCCCCTGCTCTACCAAGACGTCGACGGCTGTCCCAGAAAATGTCCACGTTGTCACCACCGGTTCGCCGCCCATTTCCTGTGTCCACGACATCGACACGGGCGTGCCATCGTTGCGATCAACCCAGACGGTCGTTGCGCGAATTTTGACTTCCGTTCCCCCGCGGCCGATCCGCATTTCCTCGACATTGGCAAGCGTTCGCAGATCGCCTGCGGATGTCTCCACCAGATGCTGCCATCCAGCGGGCATGTCGTTCAGTGAGAGGCGGAACCATTCCTGTACGTCAGCTGCCGAGGCAGGAAGTGCTGGCAACAGCAGCAGCATCGTCCACAGTGCGCAGAGATGCTTCATGCATCACCTCCTTCTGGGCGAAGCAACGGAAAGAGAATGACATCCCGAATGCTCGTGCACCCAGTCATGAGCATGACGACTCGGTCGATACCCACTCCCAGTCCGCCCGCGGGCGGCATGCCCACCAGCAAAGCCGAGAGAAAGTCCTCATCGAGCGTTCGAAATGCTGCCTCTTCATCGTTGATGCCTTGTAATTGCTCGGTGAATCGCGCCCGCTGTAAGTCCGGATCATTCAATTCGGTGTAGGCATTGGCAATTTCCATGCCCGCAATGAACAATTCGCTTCGCCACGCAATGCTCGGATCGTCCGAATGCGGGCGAGACAGCGGCGAAATGGCGGCAGGAAAGTCGACTACGAACGTGGGGCGAGTCGGATCAATGCCATCTTCGGCTTCATCGAAGAGGGCCTCAACGAGCAGCCAGTGATCTCGCGTGGCGGCGCCATCGATGCCCTTGCGTGTGGCCAGCGCCCGCACTGCGGACTCATCATTCATGCTGCATCCGTGGGCTTTTTCAAAAAGTGACCCGTAGGGCGTGCGTTCAAAGGGTGGGCCATAGTCGATGGCCAACTCGCCAAACTGCACAATCTCGCCTTGATCGCACACATCGCGAGCCATCTCACGTAGCAGTGACTCGGTGAGTTCCAACATCGACTCACAATCGCCGAAGGCCTGATAGACCTCCATCATGGTGAATTCTGGGTTGTGCCGCCGGCTGACGCCCTCATTGCGGAAGTTCCGATTGATCTCGAACACTTGGCGCATGCCCCCGACAAGTAGTCGCTTGAGATACAGCTCAGGCGCGATCCGCATATAGAGATCGAGATCAAGCGTGTTGTGATGCGTCGTGAACGGCCTGGCCGCGGCGCCCCCAGCGACTGGTTGCATCATGGGTGTTTCAACTTCAAGGAATCCACGATCCTCCATGAATCGTCGCGTGACGGACACGAGCCGACTTCGGCGATGGAAGGTCTCCATCGTCTCCGGGTTTGCGTACATGTCCACATAGCGGCGGCGACACCTCGCCTCGGCATCGGTCAAGCCATGAAACTTCTCCGGAGGGGGTGTCAGGGATTTACAGTGCACCTCAAATCGATCGGCCCAGACGCAAATCTCACCCTTGCGGGTACAGCCCACTGGACCAGCGGCCACGACAATGTCGCCGTAGTCAACCTTGGCAGCGAGTTTGAATGACTCGATTGGCAGATCAGCCTTCGATACCGACACCTGCAGGTCGCCGGACTCATCTCGAAGCACCATGAAGGTGAGTTTCCCCATCGCCCGATGTTGCACCACCCGGCCAGCCACGACAGCGCGGGGGCGAGGGTCCTCATCAGGCGGCTCTTCGCCAGCCATGGCGTCTGATGAGGCTTGGTCAAACAGTGCCCTTGCTTGGGCCAACGAGGACAACCCGTCCACGCGGCAGCCCCACGGGTCAATGCCCAGATCGTTCTTCCAACGCTCGAGTTTGGCCCTTCGTGCAGCAACAAGTTCGGACTCGGCAGGTGCATGTGATTTGGTCGCGTTCATGACCGTACGATACCCGCGCCATGTGCCACGAGACTCCTGACACCGATGATGCTTGCAAACAAGGCTGCGCGCTGGTCACTGGAGCAGGCAGCGGCATCGGCCGGGCCATCGCGATCTCGCTCTCGGATGCCCGCTGGCCCGTGGTCCTGATGGGTCGCCGCCGGGACTGCTTGGAGTCCACTGCCCAGGCCATGCCCGCTGATGCGGCGATCTGCGTAGGTGATGTGCGTTCACGCCAGGATGTGGCGACCGCTATTGAGGCCGCTGAATCGATGGGCAGATTGTCGCTACTGGTCAACAATGCCGGCATCATGCCCATCGCACCTGCAGTGACGGCCTGCCTAGACGATTGGAAAGATACGATTGACGTCAATGTGCACGGTGTACTCAACACCATCGCTGCGGCGTTGCCATTGATGCGATCGCACGGCAGTGGGCACATCGTCAACATCTCATCGGTTGCCGGACGGGCGGCATTCCCGGCAGCGACGGTGTACTCGGCAAGCAAGGCTGCACTAGACATGATCAGTGAAGGAGTCCGTGGCGAACTGTCTGCTGCGCATTTAAAAAATGGGCCGGCCATTCGCGTCACATCCATTGCGCCAGGCGCTGTCAGTACTGAATTGCCAAACAGCATTCGCGATCCAGAAGTGCGCGCGGGCACTGAGGCCTATTACAGTTCAATGTCACATCCGCTAACGCCAGAAGATGTCGCCCGCGCCGTGCAATTCGCGGTCGACTCGCCCCCACACGTCAACATCAACGAAATTGTCATTCGCCCTGTGGAGATGTCACGATGACCAGCCGCGGCGCTGTCTTTCTCGATCGCGACAACACGATCATCCACAACGATGGTGATCTTGGTGATCCCGCCTGCGTGGAGTTGGTTTCGGGCGCCGCTGAGTCGATGTCGCTGCTACACAAGGCTGGGTGGCCTTTGATCGTCGTAACCAATCAGGGTGGCGTAGCACGGGGACGGTATGGGCAAGATGATGTCCGCGCTGTCCATGCACGCGTGCAGGAGTTGCTCGGCGACGTACCGGTGCTCGACTGGCTCTGGTGCCCGTGGCATCCCAATGGAAGCGTTCCAGAATGGACCCGCGAGCACTCGTGGCGAAAACCACAGCCAGGCATGCTCTTGGAAGCGGCGAGGCGGCACGATCTTGACCTTGGGGCATCGTGGCTCATCGGCGATCAGGATCGCGACATCGCCGCGGCCGCAGCGGCGGGGTGCCGCTCGGTATTGATTGGAACGAACGCTGGTGACCCCCCACCCGATGCGGTGGTCGATTCAATTTCGGATGCTGTTTCCCACATTCTTGGCCAGGCGAGCCTGTCGTGAATTGGCCAGACGTCACACGGGTCTCGGTGATCATGCCTACGTGGATCGGCGATGTCGTCATGGCCACGCCGGCCATTGCGCACTTGCGAACCCTGCTCCCAGAGGACGCATGCATCACCGCCATGACTCGACCGAAACATACGGCCCTGCTCGAAGGAATTGACTCAATCAACTCGGTCACGACCATAGATCCCCGCGGTGTGCTTGGTCCATGGCGGGCCGGACGCACCATCGCCCGTAACACGCCCGACGCCGTACTGGTGCTACCAGGAAGTTTCCGTTCGGCACTGGCCGCTCGGCTCAGCGGATGCTCCAGGCGAATCGGATGGGAACGCGACAAGCGTGGCTGGTTGCTCACTGAGGCGCCGACACCACCAAGTCGCACAATGGCCACCTCGACGATCAACTTGTATCGTGACTTGGTCGACCCCTCGGCTTCGACTCTCGCTTCCAGGCCTGAACTGGTCGTCACCCAGTCCGACCGGCAGGCCGCCGCCGATGTCATCGGCGAACACCCGACGCCCTTTGTTGTGCTGGTGCCCGCCGCGAACAAGTCCGACAAACGCTGGCCTTCCGACCGATTTGCGGCGGTGGCCAACTCGCTCCATGAACTTCGCGGCTGGACAACGGTCATCGCGGGAGTTCCGAGTGACCGCGACATCACCAGTGAAATTGCATCACAATGCACGGCTCCGGTCATTGACCTTGCCGCAGTTGGAAGTTCGTTGGGCGCCCTCAAATCGATCATGCAACAGGCAGAAGTGGCCATCTGCATCGACACAGGACCACGCCACGTCGCCATCGGGGTCGGCACGCCGACCGTGTCATTGTTTGGGCCGACCGATCACCGCTGGACCATCGTGCCCGATGCGCATGAAGTCCGACTGCTTGCCGCACCATTTCTGACCGAGAACTTGGTGGCCGATTCCATGGCCAAGTCCAAGAGATTAAAATTACAAGTAGGGATGAAACGAATCACTCCCGCAGATGTGCTTGCGTCCGTGTGCTCACTTGACAGGCGATATCCTTCTGGCGTCGATTCGTGACAGGAAATTCCAGCATCAACACGGCATGCATCGCAAAGACTCCAATACCAAGGTGGATCCGCGCCGCCCGTGATGATCGCGCCGGGCATCTCATGCACATCGGGCTTCTGGTTTTCTGGGGATTCAGCATTGGCCTTGGATGGCCTGCGTGGGTCAAAGATGCAGGGCTTGGCGCACTGGCGGTGTGGGCAGTGCTACGCATTGGTTTCGGAGGCGTTCGTTTTGCATGGGACCCGTGGACTCGCTCGCCACTGATGTGGCTAACACTGGCGTGGTTAGTGTGGCCACTGATCACCTTGTTCTGGTCTGCACAACCAAGTTGGGGCCTTGACCACTGGTGGGGACTGCGAGTCCTTCTGGCCCCGCTCCTGATTTGGCCAGTCCTCCACTGCTGGCGAAGCGTGGAGACTGGATTTGTCATCGCAGTGGGCTTCGTGGGGGTGGTCCTGATTCTTCAGGCCACTGATTGGTTGTATGCAGTGAATCCAGAGCGTCCAGCAGCAGGAATGCAAACGTGGCTCGCTGGGTTGCTCTCTGCTACTGGCGCCTTGATTGCGTTTCTTCGTGCGATGAACACACGATCACCAGTCGCATCAGTTGGGTGGATTGTGCTGGCCCTTGTATTGGTACTT
Source organism: uncultured Isosphaeraceae bacterium (assembly GCA_964524945.1). Lineage (GTDB taxonomy): Bacteria > Planctomycetota > Phycisphaerae > Phycisphaerales > SM1A02 > UBA12567. Next base: position 12,180 of record CAZGFN010000029.1, on the reverse strand, counting down.
GCCTTGGTATTCAATGCCACCAAAAGCGCACAAGTAGCCTTTGTCGCCGGCTTGGCAATCGGCACGATCGGCGCGGTGTATTGTGGCGGCACTATTCGACGTAGGTGTTACGTATTGGTTGCCGCAATAGGAATACTGATTGGCTGTGGATGGGCCGTTGACGCCTCGTTCAATCAGGGTCGCGCAGTGAGCGCCATCAGTTATCGGTACGCCGCATTGCAATCTAATCTCAACCGAACCAATGAAGAGTGGGCGGCCATCGCCGTCAATCACGACTCCACCACGCTTCGACAGGCCATGTGGAAGGCGGCCGCGACCGAGTGGCAGGCGCGTCCTGTACTAGGATGGGGCTATGGGGGCATGGCCCACGCACTTCGCGAGTATCCGGGACTGATCATGCGTAAGCATGAGGTTCAACGACTACAAATTCATGAGACATCGATGGATCCGCACTCCACTTGGCTCTTCATGTTGACTTCGAGCGGGCTCGTGGGTTTCGCCCTGATGATGTCGACCATCGCGCTGACCTTTTTCTACTTGGCGCGGCAGGTTGCCAGCACACCAGCCTATCTCTCATCGATTGCGGTGGGAACATGCTGGGTGGTCACTGCATCATTTGAAACAAATGTGCTCAACGGAACGGCCCTTGGCGTATTGGCCATGGTGATTGTTGGTGGGCTGGCGGCCGCTCAGCAGTGGCAATACACACACGCCACTGATTGAGTCATCCCAAGGCAACCTATACTTCCCGCCTTGACGACTTCAGCCGCACCAACCCCCGGAACCGCAGACCCTCCTGCCTCTCCCCCCATGACTGACAAAGTCATGGTCACGCTACATCGTGGCGAAGAGACCGACCCGTTCGGTCACAAAATCCAACTCGCGTTGGCGGTGCTGTGGGCATTCTTCCTGCCCTTCGAGATGATCCCGTGGGCGAAGGATGGCGCGCTCACCTTGCTGGTGACGTGGTCTATCATTCGGCTACTCTTCGGCGGCATTCTGGGCACATGGCGACCACTGCTATGGACACCGCTGGCCTGGACCATCCTTGGGCTGTTGGCATGGGTCGCCTTGAGCGTCACCTGGTCATCACATCCGGAGTTTGGACTCGAAGAACTCAAGGGTATGCGCATGCTGGCGCTGCCTCTGGTGATCTTCCCCGTGTTGCGACGCCTCGGCGTGCTGCTCGGAGCCTTCCTGTTGGGCGTGGCGATCATCAATGTGCTGCAGATCGGACAACTCGTCGAGTTGCCTGGTTTCTGGACCAAAGTCCCAGGTCGAGCTGCCGCGTGGTGCAGCCCGATGCCCCTCGGATATGTCACCGCTGCGGCGCTCATTAGCCACGTCGCCATCCTCACAATCCGATGGCGACGACGGCATGCGTTCCTCCACGTCATTGGCATTCTCCTTGCAGCGGTGGGACTCATACTGTGCCAAAATCGAGCAGGGCTGGTCGCAGCCGTCATCACCGTTCCAGTCATTCTGATCTTGGCAGCAGTCATGCTGCCGCACTTACGGCAGGCCTGCCTGTTCATCATGGCGGCACTTACATTTGGTCTCGCGGTGGCATGGACCATTGATGACGCCCTTCTAGACAATGCCATCACACGCGCCGCCCAGGTGCGATGGGAACAAGCGACGCAGGAGTTGACTGGGGACGGCTCCTACGCTGTTGACAACCCGGTCCGAGGGCGGAGCATTGGCAACCGCGTGGTGTCGTGGCGGGCGATGCGGGACATCATTACCACCCACCCGTGGCGAGGCGTGGGCGCCGGTGGCATCGCCTCCCAACTGGGCGACTATCCAGGCCTACTCATTCCCCCTGGCGAATCGCAACTGCCCGTCGATTGGCCCGTCGAGCCATTTCAGCCACACTCATCGTGGCTCTGGACCTTTGCCGCAACAGGCATCCCAGGCATTGCACTGCTCATCGCAACGGTCATGCTCAGTCTGATCGGTCAGGTTCGGCGCATCGCTGACGACCCTGCATTCCTGGCGACCTTTGGCATGCTCTTCGCGTGGTGCATCTCCAGCGTCTTTGACACACTGCTGATCAGTGGCGCCACCGTAGCGGCACTATCTTTAGCCCTCTGCGGCGGTTTGATTCGTAAGTCATCTCAGGACAGTCCATGAGTTGGATCCCTTTTATCGTCGCGGCCTATGTCCTTGGGTCGATCCCATTTGGTGTCCTGATCGCACGAAGCAAGGGCGTCGATATCACCTCGCACGGGTCGGGCAATATTGGGGCCACGAATGTGGGCCGTGTGCTTGGGCGGCGATTCGGCTTGGTCTGCTTTGCCCTAGACATGGCCAAAGGCGCGGCGCCGGTGCTCGCAGCAGGCGCATGGCATGGCGACTTGGGCTACCCCGCCACACAGATTGAATCCGTTGACATGTGGCTGTGGCTGGCCGTCGCAGCAGCGGCGCTCATTGGGCACATGGCATCGATCTTCCTGCGATTTCGGGGCGGCAAGGGCGTCGCCACAGCGTTTGGAGCGCTCCTTGCAGTCTGGCCGACCCTTGGCATTCCCGCACTAGTCGCGCTTGGAGTGTGGATCTTGATCATGGCGACCGTACGCATCGTGTCGATCGCGAGCATGATCGCCGCGGTCTCGCTCCCCATTTCAGTGGCACTGCTCATGCAGTTGGATTCCAATGGCCAGGATCTTCAATCCGGCATTGTGGCCGCTCGAAGCACACCACCGCTGGCCATCGCCGGGCTCATTGCGGTACTCGTATTGGTACGCCATCGCAGCAACATCGCACGGCTGCTCAAGGGCAGAGAGCAACGGGTCGGGCGTTCTTGACTCTACGTGAGTCCAACCGCTGATCAGCACTGCAACGGCCACTGCAACTGGAAAGCTAATGTCCACCAAGTTTCGCACACGCTTGGGCTGTACCACATGCAGCAGCAAGATTGCCAGTGGAGGAAGTACGGCCAAGAGTAGATGGCCTTGATCGATCCAACCACTCATGATGGCCAGAAGCACAACACCCCCCGCCCCAATGGCCAGTGCATCTGCGATCCACCACGTAGCGCCAACACCAAGACAATTGGGCAGGGTCGAAGTTCCTTGCCTCGCGTCAGCGTGGCGATCATCAACATCGCAGAGGATCGCACCTGAGAGCACGTGCAATCCAATCGCCACAGCGGCCACGAGTGTTGACGTGGTGTGCCACGTCTGACCGTCGAGATGGGCTAGGACGATCGCCATCGCCGTGAGACTGACCGATACAACGATATTCTTAAGAAGCAGCACGTCCTTGATTCGTCGCTCACCAGGCGTATGCCCATAGGCGAGCATGCCCACGACGGCCGCAGGCACAATGACCGCCACCAGCCAACCATCAGCAGCGACCAGTGCCACAGCGGCCACCAGCAGCGCCAGCGCAATTCCGCGGATACCAGGAATGCCCCGCCTGAGAAAGTGCACACGCCGAGGCACTGACTTGACATCAGCTCTGTCGGGCAGGCCATGACCGATACCTACGCGGTCGAGGAGATAGGTGCCGGTGGTCGCCAGAAACGCCACCACCATCCCTCGCACAGGCAGTCCCGTGCCACAGATCGCTGCGACAAAAAGTACGCAGCCCACGGCGTAGCACCCAGCCCACACCGCCAGATGCCCCATTGCTTCAATTGGATGAACGCGGATTGAGTCTGTTCGGGGCATGGGCCGAGCATAGAGACAAGCGGTATCATGGGACGCCTGATGCCCAATTCCGACTCATGGCAATCACCACTTTCGACGCGATATGCATCTGCCCAGATGCAATCCATTTGGTCCGATCAGCGACGTTTTGGAATCTGGCGGCGGTTGTGGTTGGCGCTCGCCGAGTCAGAAAAAGAGTTGGGACTGGACATCACCGACACGCAACTCGACGCCATGCGTGCACATCTGGATGACATCGACTTTGAATCCGCCAGGGCGTACGAACGCAAGTTGCGGCACGATGTCATGGCTCATGTCCATGCATGGGGGGACATCATTCCAGAGGCGCGAGGCATCATTCACCTTGGAGCCACAAGCCAGTTCGTCAACTGCAACACCGAACTCATCTTGCTTCGCGAATCGCTTGAGTTAATCGGCGCAAAAACAGCGGCGGTCATCTTGGCATTGTGCGCGTTTGCCGACAAGTGGAAGGGCCTTGCGACACTTGGAGCAACGCATTATCAACCCGCCCAACCTGTCACGGTCGGACGTCGGGCCGTGGTGTGGGCGCAAGATCTATGGTTGGGTCTTGAAGATATTGAGCACCGGCTCGATACCCTGCGATTTCGTGGTGTTCGTGGGGCCACTGGCTCGCAAGCTTCGTTCATGGCGTTGTTTCACAACGATGGCGACAAGGTCGAGGCCCTGGATCAGATGGTCACACACAAAATGGGATGGTTGCCCGAACAGCGATTCCCGGTCACTGGCCAGACGTACCCGCGGGTGGTTGATGCGCAGATCATCGGAGCCTTGAGTGTCGTGGCTGCTGGCATGCACAAGTGCTGCACGGACATTCGGCTGCTTGCGGGTCATCGGGAATTGGAAGAACCATTTGAAAAGGACCAGATCGGATCCTCGGCAATGGCCTACAAACGAAACCCGATGCGATGCGAGCGAGTATGCGGCATGGTGCGGCAGGTGATGACACTCGCCGCGGCGCCCTTGCAGACCGCATCTGTGCAATGGCTTGAGCGAACGCTTGACGATTCATCAAATCGGCGAATGGTATTGCCCGAGGCATTCCTCGCCTTGGATGGCGCGCTCGATGTGCTTCGCAATGTGGCCGAGGGACTCATCGTTCGGCCCGCCGTCGTCGAGGCCAGACTTCGCGCGGAGTTGCCATTCATGGCGACCGAAGATCTCATGATGGAAGCGGCTTGGCGTGGGGCTGATCGACAGGAAGCCCACGAGGTCGTCCGCCGCCACTCGATGGCGGCAGCTGAAGTCGTGAAGTCCGGAGGTGAGAATGATCTGCTCGCTCGGCTCGCAGGTGATCCGATGTTTCATGGGATCGACCTTGATGCTGCATTGGAGCCGGGGCGATTTATCGGACGGTGCGAAGTACAGGTTGACCAGTTCATTGGGTCAGTCGGCCAGGCGGTTCAAAATCGCTGGGGCAAGCAGATTGGGGCCGCTACGAGCCTTCAAATCTAACGCTGAGTGCCCCTCAGAGCCTAAAAAGTCACTAAAAAGAGTCGTTGAGGCATGCAAAAAGGGGCGACGGGGTATGTTCTTGGCCGATATTGACCCGGTGACGGGGGGTGCCCTCGCGGGACGTACCGCGGGGCTAAGCAGCCCCTAGGACAAGGTGGAGGACGCCATGTCAATGCAGTCGTATGAACATCTCAAGAATCTCATCGAATCAGCGGCAGACGATGTCGCCAAATGCGCCGGCGGCAACAAAGCTGCAGGCACACGCGTTCGCAAGTCCATGCAGGACATCAAGAACGCAGCCCAGGACGTCCGAAAGGAAGTCCTGACCATGCGCGACTCCTGAGTCAGGCGTCGATATTTCCGGGCCAGTTGACCCACGGTGACGACCACCGCCATGCGCGGTGGTCGTCGTGTATTTTCACAAGGTCCATGATCTGACGGTTGTCGCAACCCAAGGTTGCCCATTATTCTCCGACCACACAATGGCTGACCCACTGTTTGACATTTCGCCACACGATCTGTCCGTGCACTGCCTTCCCGAAGGGCAACTTGATGCATTGCTGCCACAAGTTGGGGATATGCGACAGATCGCACGCGTGCCGTGGATCAACAAGACCTGCACTGAAGCGATCGGCATCAAGGATGTTGGCCATGACGAGTTCTGGGTGCCAGGCCACATTCCTGGGCGGCCGCTTCTTCCAGGCGTGATCATGATTGAGGCAGCGGCACAGATCAGCAGCGTGCTGTATCAACTCAAAATGAAGGATGGCGAAGGGGGTTTCCTTGGATTCACCCGGGTCAACAACTGCGTCTTTCGCGGCAGTGTCGTGCCGGGCCAGCAGCTCGTCCTACTCGCCGTTGAAAACAAATTCCAACGTCGCCGCTTCTCCTGCTGGGCCCAAGGACTCGTCGACGGCAACGTCGTGTTCGAAGTCGAATGCACCGGCATGCGAATCTAAGCCCGGCCGATTAAATGCGGCTCAGGGGTCAGAACCCGATTGAGATGGAGGTAAATCTGCTGCCGCAGGTGCCGCTGCTCCAACTGGAACTGCCTGCAATCGTGCCGATGCCGTTGCCTGAGCAGTACACGGGCAAACACCCATATCCCCAGAACACGGGGGGCCACCAGCCCCAACCCCCATATCCATAACCGCCGTAGCCATAGCCATAACCGCCGTAGCCGTAGCCGCCATAGCCGTCGTCATACGAGCCTCCACGAGCAACCAGAATCGTGGTGTCGTCTTGCTCGCCGCGAACGTCCGGGTGGGGAAGCACGCCGCCGGCTCGGTCTTTTGCTGGTGTATTGGCCGCAAAGCCACTCAACGCAGCGACGGCCGCGGTGGCAATTGCTGCAGGTGCTGCGTTGGGAGGTGGCGGTGGCATAGAAATGACCACCTCCGCCTGAAGGCATGCCACCAAGACCATGGATACCAGAATGCTGATCAATCGCATCACGCTTCCTATCCTACGAAACTGAGCCCCCACTGCAAAGGAATCTCGATGTTTGATGCACCGCTCCTCTTTCAGCCAATCCTCGTTCCTAAAGTCTGGGGCGGCTACCGACTGGAATCACTGGGCAAAAACCTGCCCGCTGGCAAACCAATCGGCGAATCCTGGGAATTGGCAGATCTTCCCGGAGATGGCCCTTCAAGTGTTGTGGCCAGTGGGCCCCACGCCGGCCGCACCCTCAGAGAACTTCTGGACACGAATGAACATGACATTCTTGGTGATGTCCCACTCAATGCCCAAGGCCGTTTCCCACTCCTAATCAAGTTTCTTGACGCATGCGACAACCTTTCGGTGCAGGTCCACCCAGATCAAGCATGGGCCGAGACACACCCAGGCGCCTACCTCAAGAGTGAAGCGTGGGTGGTCATGGACGCTCAGCCAGGAAGTCGGATTTGGGCAGGTGTCAGCACTGAGACGACCGAAGCCTCAATGCGTCAAGCCCTGCATGATGACCGTGTGACCGATTGCCTGCAGTGGCGTGATGCCGTCGTCGGTAGTTGCCATAGCCTCCCAAGTGGAACATGTCACGCGCTGGGCAAGGGTGTGCTCGTTGCCGAGGTACAGACCACTAGCGATACAACGTTTCGCCTGTGGGACTGGGGCCGCGTCGGCCGCACCATGCACGTCGATGAAGCGCTCGCCTGCATTGACTTCGCCACCCCACCTCCAGCAGAAGTGCCTGCCACCCCTATTGCCAGCGGCCTTCAAGAAACACTGCTCACCGACACGCCGTGGTTCACAATGCGGCGTATTGACTGCGCCGCCGCAACGGCATGGCAGAGCGACCTAAACAACGCTCCACTCATTCTCATGTGCGTGGAAGGAACTGCGCATGTCACCGCAACTGGCGAAACAACCAAACTCGCCCAAGGAACAGTGTCGCTCCTTCCTGCAGCCATGCACACTGCAAATGTGGAAATGACTGAATGGACTTCTATCATCGCCGCGACTCCGCGAGCAGTTTGATGGCCAATAGAGAATCGCTTACCTACTGTCAATACTGCTGATAAATCTATCGACGGTCAATTCGCGTTGGCGAAAATGTCGATAATTCCAGCGGCGCCCAATACACATGACACCACGCCGTTGAGCGTAAAGAACGTGATTGCCATTCGCGTAGTTCCCCACCGCCGCACTGTGGCGTGTTCGACGATGAGCAAGGCCGCCACAATGATTGTGGCCGCAAAGAACCAACCTTCCAAACGCTTATCGATGAGCCATGCCGCAACCAACGACGCGACCGCTGCGATGTGCAGTACACGACTGCCCCATATAGCGCGAGAAGCGCCCAGTCGCGAAGGCATTGAATACAAACCTTGGGCTTCATCGACATCAACGTCCTGCAACGCGTATATCACATCAAACCCAGCAACCCAGCACCACACCATGACTGCAAGCAACCACATCGCAGGCTGCCCAGGAATCGCCGCAGGATTCACCGCGATGGCGGCTGCTGGAACACTCAGAGCCAGCGACGCGCCAAGCCACAGGTGGCACAGTGCCGTAAATCGCTTAAAGAACCCATACGCGCAGATCCAAACCAACACCGGAACAGCCAATATCGATGGCCATGGATTGCCCATCCACCACCAGAAGATGAGTGATAGAACCACGAAGCAGGCACTCGAGCCGATCAATCCGATGACATAGGCGCGAAGCGACACCGATCCGGCGGCCAGCGGCCGCAAAGCGGTCCGGGGATTCCGAGCATCAAGTTCACGATCAATAATACGATTTGCCAACATTGCCGCTGTTCGAGCGGCGGCCATCGCGGCAACGATCAGCAGCAGCACGCCAAGCACTTCACCGCCGCGAAGCGGCGTCGCGGTGGCAGATGCCGGCGGCCAGGCAGCCATCGCGCCACCAAGCAAGGCAAATGGCAGCGCAAAGACACTGTGGGCGATCTTGATATCGCCCAGCATCGCCCTAGGGGCGCTGATGGTTTGTACAGAAGTTGCAGACATGCCGGTGATAGTAAGTTCGTCGCCGTGTCCTGTCAGAAGATCGAGTGAGGCGATATCGCCTGCAACTGCCTTGCGATATCCTTCCACGCTATGGCCAAGCAGGCAAAGACGGCAATCACACCCACCCGCGATGAAAATTACCCAGAGTGGTACCAGCAAGTCGTGCGGAAGGCGGATCTGGCAGAACCCTCACCAGTTCGTGGCTGCATGGTGATTAAACCATGGGGCTGCGCCTTATGGGAGAACTTCCAACGCGTGCTCAATGGCATGTTCAAGGCCACTGGACACCGCAACGCCTATTTCCCGCTGTTCATCCCGAAGCGATTTCTGGAAAAGGAAGCTGAACACGTAGAGGGGTTCGCCAAAGAGTGCGCCGTGGTCACGCATCATCGACTCGAAGCCGGTCCCGATGGCGGACTCGTGCCCGCGGGCGAACTCGAAGAGCCGCTCATCGTCCGCCCAACAAGCGAGACCATCATCGGCGACGCCTTCAGCCGCTGGATCGAGTCCTACCGTGATCTTCCCCTGCTTATCAATCAGTGGGCCAATGTTGTCCGTTGGGAAATGCGCACACGTCTGTTCTTGCGAACGAGCGAATTCCTCTGGCAGGAGGGGCACACCGCGCACGCGACGTCCGAAGAGGCCATGGAAGAAACCGAGCGCATGCTCGACATCTACGCGGACTTTGCCGAGAACTGGATGGCCATGCCCGTCCTGACTGGCGAGAAGACCGCGGGCGAACGATTCCCCGGCGCTATCCGAACACTATGCATCGAAGCAATGATGCAGGACCGCAAAGCGCTCCAAGCAGGCACATCCCACTTCCTAGGTCAGAACTTTGCCAAAGCACAAGACATGACCTACCAAAGCGAGGAAGGCAAACTTGAATATTGTTGGACGACTTCATGGGGGGTTTCTACGAGACTGGTAGGCGCTCTGGTCATGACCCACGGAGATGATGACGGCCTGTGCTTGCCGCCACGGATTGCCCCGGCACATGTCGTCATTCTGCCGATGACTGGTCGTGCCGATGACCCTGAAGCGGTGCTGAATTACTGCCGAAAACTGGCGGACGATCTTCGAGGCATTCCCTACTATGGTCGCTGCATCGAAGTCGAGATTGACGATCGTGACATCCGAGGCGGCGAAAAGAATTGGCAGTGGGTGCGGAGGGGTATACCCATCCGACTTGAAGTTGGCCAACGTGATATGGCAGCCGACAGTGTCTTCATGGCCAGACGCGACAAGAGTCCAAAGGAAAAGGAATCTGTCCAACGACCAGACTTTGTATCCCGCGTCTATGACATTCTGGAAGACATCCAGCAAGGGCTCTATGACCGTGCCCAAGCGTTCCGGGCATCCCATACGGTCGAGATTGATTCAGAAGACGATTTCCGAGCCTTCTTTGCGGCACCCTCTGGTGAACCAACACCCCCACATGCGGGCTTTGCATGGGCGCACTTCTGCGGCGATGAAGCCGTTGAAGATCGCATCAACGATGACCTCGGCGTGACCGTGCGATGCATTCCCCTCGCGCCGGGCGAGCCAGGCACCTGTATTTTCACTGGTAAGCCCAGTGAAAAACGCGTGATTTGGGCAAAGTCCTACTGATCGCCAACCCGTTGAGGTCGACTCGCTGGGGTTCGACCAAGCTTCGATGGCCCGCGATCACTGGGGATCAATACCGGGCTAGCCGGCGCACCCCCTTGTGACCGCACGCCCACGCACGGCCCCCAATTCGAAATGATCGTCAGAATGTCGTCGGTGCCGACGATGCCGTCAAGGTTAGCGTCGCCACAGAGCGCCGTCGTGTCCCAGAATCCGATCACCGCGAGGATATCGTCGGTGCCCACCAGACCGTCAGGCACGCAGATGTCGGAACTAGAGATATCGGCAAGGCACTCACAGTCGTCGGGAATGCCATTGCCATTGAGATCATTGTTCGGATCGCTCACATCACACTCATCGGGAATGCCATTGCCATTGCAATCATCGTGCAACCCGTCGGCGATTCCACAACTATCCAGCATGCCATCTCCGATGCAATCGAGCGATGGGTCCTGATCAATCTCACAGTAGTCAATCAGTCCGTTTTCATTGCAGTCCGCATCGCGGTACAACCGCACATGTCCTAGAGGATCATCCGGAGCGCCCACACCAATGACATCGCCACCCATGGCGACCGAGACCGAACCGTCATCAACTTGGTACTCAAATGCATCCTGCCAAGAACCGTCATACTCCATCACTAGCAAGTTGGTGCTGCCACTTGAATCATGGTGAATCGTCGCCAACAGATCTGCGGACATAGCAAGCGTATCGCCAAAGGCGCCCGCTGAGGCGGGCACAGACTGCACGCCAGCCCAGTCGCTGTCGTACACATCGATGGACGACATGTTCCCAACTGCGGCCCATTCATTGGAAATCGCAACCGACATCGGGAGTTCTGGTGTTGCAGCCGATTGCATCGTGGCGACGTGGTTGAAGCTTCCATCGCCGCCAAGTTCATACCCAAATGCACGGGGCGCAAATGACGGATCGCCGCCGGCACTGGCAATGACTCGCGCACCATCCATTGCGATCGTTCGGCCAAAGTCTTGTCGCCATGGGAATTGCGGCGCTTGCACCACATCCCGGCCGACCCACTGACCCGACTCGATCTGATAGGAGAACATGCGTGCCGGAACGGCAGCCCCGGGCTGATATCCACCGGCCCCAACCACCGCTTGTGATCCATTGATTGCTACCGATGTGCCGAATCGATTGTCCTGCCCCCCACCAAATGGTGTCAACCATGCATCGGGGTACCAAAACGCGCCGTCGAATCGGAAGACAAATGCCGAGCCAGTACCATTCCAGTGCAATCGACCAGCGCCAACAATAAGTCGATCACCCATAATGTCCACTGCCTGCCCAAACGCCGCATTGTCCTCTGCGGGGCCCGGTGTCATCAAACTGGCCTCGAGCACCCACTCGGTTCCATCAAAGCGATAGACATGGGCGGTTCCCCCACCCACAACATCCTCGTCAGCAGGTGTTCCCACGACGGCGACATCGCCATCGATGGCCAGGCTGGTGCCCGTCAGTGCGCCTGGCCCGTCGATCAACGACTCCAAGCGAAACCCGTCCAGTTCGCACACATCGGGCACACCATTCCCATCGCAATCTTCGACGAGGCCGTTTTTGATTTCAAATGCGTCGGGAATACCGTTTTCGTTGCAGTCTGGATCACAGTTATCCGGCACACCATTTCCATCGATATCTGGTTCGCTATCGCAGTCATCGATCAGGCCGTCACCATCACAGTCGGGCTCACACTCATCGGGGATTAGATTGAAATTGCAATCGAACGAGTGGAAATAAATGACATCGCAACGATCCGGAACACCGTTGTCATTGCAATCTGTATCCACGCCTTCAGCGATGGCACATGCATCGCCGATGCCGTCGCCATCACAATCCTCTTGAAGGGGATTGAAGTCGCTTGGACAGTTGTCTTGTGAATTCGGAATGCCGTCCTGGTCATTGTCCGGACCGAGTCGTTGGGATCCGCGTGGTGC
>CAZGFN010000028.1:0-31432 GCA_964524945.1 uncultured Isosphaeraceae bacterium | reverse complement strand
GGGCGCCTGCTGCGTTGGGACATCCTGCCAGCAATTGACCGCAGACGATTGCTTCGCGGCCGGTGGTTCCTATCACGGACACGACGTGTCGTGCGACACAACGCCCTGCGGCGGCGGCGCTGGCTGCCCAGCCGACTGGAGTGAAGACTGCGCCGGAATCTGCTTCCCGATTTACATCATTGATGCATGGGTCGGAGATGGCTACTGCGACGTCGGCACGTACTATCCCGCCTACGAAGATTGCCCCGAGTGCCCCCCCGGCGTTACCATGACGCTCGACTGCTTCGATTGTGATGGTGGTGATTGCCCCGTGGTCAACGCGAGCGACCTCGATGTACTGCTCAATGCGTGGGGACCGTGCGAAGGCTGCCCGAGCGACTTGGACTACAACGGTACTGTAGACGTTTCCGATCTTCTGGTGCTGCTGGACAACTGGGGAACCTGCCAGTAGGTCCCCCGCACATTCTTCGGGCAGTAGACTTTCCCTCATCGCGCGTACCGCTCATGGGTATCGCAAAGAATTTGGAGGATAGGTATGAACGCACGAATGTTCCGCTGCGCCGCACCCGCGTTGGCACTCTTGATGAGCACCGCTCTTCAGGCCGGCGAATTTCCCGACGAGTACTTCTTCGGCGCTGCTGATCGCTCGCCAGCGCTCAAAGCACTAGAAGGAAAGCCAGCGCCAAAGATCGAACTGGCCGAGTGGATCGGTGACGAAACCTCACTCGAAGAACTCCGAGGCAATGTCGTCATCGTCGACTTCTGGGCCACCTGGTGCGGACCATGCATGGCGGCCATCCCCAAGAATGTGGCGCTCATCGAAAAGTTCGGCGATCAGGGCCTTCGGCTCATCGGCATTCACGACGCCAACGGGGGGTGGGACAAGGCCGCAGGTGTCGTCACCGACAAGAAGATCAATTACCCGGTCGCAAAAGATGCCGATGGCAAGAGCGTCAAGGCCTACGGCCTGAGTTTTTGGCCCACCTATGTCGTCATCGATCGCCAGGGCGTTGTCCGCGCCGCCGGATTGACGCCCGACAAGGTCGAACCGGTCGTCAAGGTACTGCTTGCCCAAGCGGGCGGCCCGGCCAGCACCAAGGGCAGCGAGTTCCCAGCCGACTGGTACGTTGGCGGCGACCATCGGCCCGCAGCCATGCGCAGCCTCGAAGGCAAGAAAGCACCCGAGTTGTTGCTGCCCGCCGAGCCAGAGTGGATCGGAGACAGACCTGCTGATCACACGAACCGTATCACCGTCGTGCACTTCATCTCCCCGGCTGCTCGGGGCGCCAAGGAGTCGCTTTCGAAGTGGTCGGCCCAGGCCAAGTCGCTGGGCCCGCACGGTGTGCAGTTCATCGGCGTGTGCGACCACCTCTGCGACTGGCAGGCCATGCAGGACCTTGCAGAAGAAGCCCATTCGCCCATACCCATCGTACGAGACCGCGCCCCGGACGAAGATCAACTACCGATGGGGCGGACCGCCGCCGCCTACGGCGTACGGCTTTGGCCTACGACCGTCATCATCGACCGCGCCGGGCGTGTCCGCGCCGCAGGAATCAACGAAACACATCTCGAAGAGGTCGTCAACACCCTCATGGTTGAACCAATCAACGCCAAACCCGAAGGGTCGCCAACATCATGAACGACAGCACTGTCAATCTGCCCGAGGCCACAACGGGCACAACCTTCGCTGCCACCGTCCGGCAGAGTGTGGCCAAGACGGTCGTCGGTCAGGAAGTTGTCGTTGAACGGATTCTCATCGCCCTGCTGACCGGCGGGCACCTGCTGTTAGAGGGAGTGCCGGGTATCGCCAAGACCCTGCTGGTGCAAGCCGTCGGCCGCGCGATCGACCTACAGTTCAAACGCATTCAGTTCACGATCGACCTGTTGCCGTCGGACATCGTCGGATCCGAAATTCTCGATGCCCAGTCAGGCACCTTTCGCATTCACCGTGGCCCAATCTTCACCAACCTCCTGCTGGCCGACGAGATCAACCGTGCTAGCCCGAAGGTGCAGTCGGCGCTACTCGAAGCGATGCAGGAACGGAAGGCCTCGATCGGCGACACAACGCACGAACTGCCGGCGCCGTTTCTGGTGATCGCCACGCAGAACCCGGTCGAGCAGGCGGGTACATTCGAATTGCCAGAGGCACAACTCGACCGATTCATGCTTCGGCACCGACTGACATATCCGACTACCGAACAGGAAACCGAGGTCGTCCGGCGTGGGCTAGATCTAAAACTCAAACGGCAGGGCGACGGCGCTGTTCCGATGACTGCCTTCGACGCCATCGACGACTCCGCCCCCTTCCACATCCGCGACTTGACCTCCGCCATGGAAGCAGTGTTGAACGTGCATGTCAGCGACGTATTTCTGCGTGACTGCGTTGAGTTGGTGACGATGACGCGATCGCACCCGGACATCGAACTGGGCTGCTCGCCACGGGCCGCCATCGCGCTGGTGCAGACCTCACGCGCGCGTGCCTTTATTCACGGCCGCGACTACGCCATCCCTGAAGACTTCTTGGCGCTGGCCGAGGACGTCGTCCTGCACCGCATGCGATTGACCTACGAGGCGTTGGCTGAAGGGCGGCGTGGTGACGACGTTCTGGCGGATCTTCTTACGGCGCTGGCCTGATGCAGTTGCAGCACCCAGAACTCGTGCCGCCCGATGAGTTGGCGCACGGCGACTTTGAAATGGTCGTCAGGCGATTGGCCGACGATCTGGCCTTCGGGACCGACACATCACTCTTCACCGGCAGCGGACTGGAGTACGCCCAGTCCCGGCGTTACGAGCCAGGTGATCCGATCAAGCAGATTGACTGGCGACTGACCGCCCGATCCACCGACACCTGGATCAAGGAATACGAGGCCCTCAAGCGAACGGCGGTCTATCTGCTGGTCGACACATCGGCCTCTATGGCCGTGGCTTCCACATCGATCTCCAAACACGATTTGGCCGTGTGGGTCGCCGCAGCGATCGGACTCATTGCGCAACGCAGGCTGAGCCCGTGCGCCGTCATCGGCGCTGGTGAGCGCACCGCCCGCTTTCAACCAAGCCTGCTGCGGACGGATCTCTGGCAGGCGCTGGAACCGCTGCGGATGCGCAACCACGCCGAGTCGACCAATCTTGGTGACCGACTGGAAAAACTCACTGCCCAGGCTGCACGTTCGAGCATCATGGTCGTCCTGAGTGATCTACATGACCCGGACGCTATGCCCGCCATCCGCCACGCCGCCCAACGACATGATGTGATGGTCATCGAAATGCGCGATCCCGCCGAGTCCGGCCAACTCGCTGCGGGCTTCTTCCGAGGACGCGAAGCTGAAACCGGCCGTGACTTTCTCGCACGCGGAGGCACTCGTCTCAATCCTGAAACCGAAGACGATGTGAGCAACACACTGGCCCAATGTGGCGCCAGTTGGCTTCGGCTGCACACCGATCAACCGCTGCTCTCGCCACTTCGACACTTTCTGATGCGACGGCCGCGTGCAGGCGGAGGTCGCGGATGAGTGCCCTCCTACTCATCCTGGCGGCCCTTTCGCAAGCGCCGATGGAGTCGCCGGTACTTGCCAGCGCCACCCGCGGCATCACCGGACAAGTCACGGTACTTGTCCAAGCCGGGTCGTTGCGCGGGCGGGCGGATCTCGATCTGAACTCACCGCTGTTGGTCCGCGTGGCCAATGTACGCCTCAACGAAGCGGGCGGCACGTGGTATGACCTTCAATTCCTCGGCACCGACCCGGGTGTCTTTGATCTACGCGAGGTGCTGATGTTCGAAGATGGATCGAGCATCGATGGACTCCCTGCCACTTTCATCGAAATCGTCACCAACCTCGCCAGCGATTTGCCCAGCGATCTGGCCCTGACCAATCCGCCACAACTTGGCATCCGCGGTGGCTATACCAACTGGCTCATTGCCATTGGAGTCGTCTGGATCGCAGTCCCCATCATCGTCACGGCACGCCGTTTCGTGCGACCGCCAGCGGAGACCTTAATCGAGCCGCACATACCGACGCTGGCTGAGCAACTCGAACCGCTTGTGCATGCAGCGGCCGAGCGTACGCTGAGCGTTCCCGAACGCGGTCGATTGGAGTTGCTGCTGTACTGGTACTGGCAGGACCGGCTGCAACTGAGCCCGTCGCGGCCCGAGGCCGTCGCGACACTGCGCCATCACGAATCCGCTGGACGACTGTTGCGGTCGGTCGAGTCGTGGCTGCATGATCCTGCAAGCCCACAGCCGAGCCGCGATGACATCGCTTTGCTACTGAAACCCTACGGACACGCGTCGTGAGCTTCGCCCACCCCGCCATCCTGCTGCTGCTGGCAGTCCCGGTCATCCTCATCGTCTGGGCCTGGCAACGTCGTTCCGCGGGCCTTGCGATGCCCTTCGATCATCGGGCGCCCCGATCGAGCCGGATGCTCGGATGGATGCTGTCGGCCTTCGATACGGCGCCCGCCGTCGTACTGCTCGCGGCGGTTTTCATTCTCGCCGGACCACAAGCACTGCGTCAGCCACAGGACGAACGGGTGCTCTCCAATATTCAGTTCTGCGTCGATGTCTCGGGAAGCATGGGAGTCAACCGCCGCTACGAAATGGCCAGTACCGCCATCACCGAGTTCGTGGATGCCCGGGAAGGCGATGCCTTCGGCATGACGATCTTTGGAAGTTATCCCATTCGATGGGTGCCGCTGACACAAGACCTCGATGCCATCCGCAATGCCCTGCCCTTTGCAGACCCCCGCCGCCAACCATCGCACATGGGTGGCACCAGTATCGGCAAGGCGCTCCGATTTTGCACCGCGAACATGACGGCGGAAGCGACGGGTGGAGAACGCATGATCATTCTCGTCTCGGACGGCGTCAGTTCAGATCTTCGCGACAACACCGACGCCCTAGACGTTGTTGAGGTTCTTGAGGAGGCCGACATCACGCTCTACCACGTACACGTCGGCACATCGAGCGTGCCTGCAGTCGTGCAGGACATTGCCCGCGAGAGCGGCGGTGAGGCCTTTGTAGCCACCGACTCGCGGAGCCTTGCCAAGGTGTTCGATCACATCGACCGCCTCAAGCCCGACCGGTTCGCCCGGGGCGGCACCGTACCGATGGACTTCTTCTTTCCGTTTGCGATGATCGGCTTGGGGGCTCTGGCCGTGCACTTCGTCGGCCTACTCTGGATGCGATACACGCCATGGTGATCACACCAACCACCGCCCTGTTGATCGCGATTGCCGCGGCGCTACTCGTTGCCGCAGCAGAGTGGCTGCATGCACGCCGCATCGCGCGAGTGTCGCGGCTGGCCTTCGGACCGGACAACCAACCAGCAGGGTGGACCCGGGTAGTCCCCTCACTTCGCACGCTCGCAACCGCATGCACCGTCTGGGGGCTGCTCATGCTGGCGACGCTCGATCCGCAGATCAAGACCGACCAGGCCGTTCGCGAAGCGTCGCGGCATCTCCTGATTGCCTTTGACGCCTCGCCTTCCATGCACCTCCAGGACGCCGGCCCGGAGAGCACAAAACTGTCCCGCTCGATCTGGGGCGGAAAGTTAGTGCAGGGGGTGCTCGATCGATTGGATCCGGCAACCACGCGGACCTCTCTGGTAGCGATTTATTCTGACGCCTTCCCGATCTTCCGCGAGTCCTTCGACAAGGAAGTGATTCGCAACGCAATGGATGGCCTTCCGCTGTACGCAGCATTTCACCCTGGCCCCACCAAACTTGCAGAGGGCGTGGCCAAGGCGATTGAAGTCGCCAAGCCGTGGCTCCCCGGGTCGGCCACCCTGATCGTGGTCAGCGATGGCGACACCATCACAGCGGGCGTCCGGCCACGGCTTCCGGCCTCTATCGCCGACACGATCGTCATCGGCGTGGGCGATCCGCATCACGCCTCGCCCGTCGGGGGGCACCAATCGCGACAGGACATGACGGCGCTCAAACAACTCGCTGTCAGGCTCGGTGGCACCTATCACCAGGGCAATACGCACCATATTCCGACCGAGATATTGGACGCGCTGTCAATGATCCAGCCTCGCCTCGGAGACCGGGGCGGCCTGCGGGAGTTGGCCATCTTGACCGCCGTGGGCGGTGCTGCAACGCTTGGCCTTATTCCAGTGGCGCTCGGTGGCCTGGGCTATCGGCGATCGTGGGTGCGGGCCAGACGCGGCGTGCTGGCTGGAGGATCAGCATGAGGCTTGCATCACGCATCGGTTGGACCATCTGGGCGCTCGTTCCAGTAGGCGTGCTTGCCTTTCACTTTGAGTCTGGCGCCTCACTGCTGTCGCTGGACACAGCGTCGGGCCACCTCGACACCGCCCGTGCCATGGAACAGGCTGCAGCCAACCTGCAGCAGATTGCATACGAACACAATGTCGCAGCCATCGAAGCACGCCGCGTGGCATTTCTCCCCGACGCCCCCACTGCTGCCAAAGCCCAACTGGAGCAGGCCATCGAGGCCGAACGCATCGCCTACGAAAAAGCTGCAGCGGCATGGACCGCCACGGCCGATGCATGGGAACACCTCGAGTCCAGCCTCGGCAAGTTCAATCTCGATTCGACAGCGAGCATCCAGTGGTCTCGCGCCAGGGCGCTGGTGCGTTCGGGCGCAGTCTGGGACGGCGCACGAGTGCTTGAGACGCTGGTCTTCAAGTTGGATGCCTCGGACACTTCGCCACAACGCGATCTCGCCCGCGCAGCGCGGGAAGAATTGGCCGTCGCGCACTACTACGGTGCGAGCCTCCTTCGCCTGCAGGGCAAGCCTGCGTCGGAATGGCGGCCCGAGGTCATCAAGGCACGACAACACTTCCGCTACCTGGCCGAGTCCGCCGCCGATACCGGGGCGACGGCCCGAGTTGTCCGAGATCTAGAAGACAATGTAGAACGCGCCATCAATCTCGAACAGATGGACCATTCAGAACTTGAGGGTCGCCCGCTTCCACGGCAAAGCCCGAGGATCGCACGAGGCGCGAGTTCACGCAACGCCAAGAGACCAGGGCAAGGCCGACGGCCCGGAGAAGAGGATGGCCGCGGAGCCGGCAGACCATTGCCGATCGGCCGCGGCTGGTAGGACGAACCAATGAAGAACATCAGAACTACAACGTGCATCACCCTTGTCTTGCTGCTGACGGCCGGGTCGGCATTGGCCCAGCGTGCCAAGCCCCTGAGGCCGCTCAAGCCTGCGCAGCCGGTCTCGCAACCAGCGCCTGCAAAGCAACCGCCGGTCAAGGTTCCGTCGGCCGAACCGATCGATCCGGACGCCGACGAAGCGACGTCCGACGACCAAACCGATGCTCAGGCTGCAGAGGAATTGCGGCTGGTCAATCTGTACGAGGCCCTTCCCCCCGACGAGCAGAAGCAGATGCAACTTCTCTACGAGTCGCAGAAGATTGATCTGCTTGAACTTGTCGGCAAGGTCAGAGGCAACAACAAGCGGCAACCTGTCATGGGCCAACTCCGCCAAAAGGACTTCAAGCGAACACCCAAAGCCGTATTGGCCGCTCGAACCAAACTTGCTTTGGAGGAGGATCCCCGCCCCGCCGAGGACGCATCGCCTGGCGACATCGCAACCTGGCTGCACCTACAGGTCATCTCCGGCCAGTGGGAGGAACTTGAGTGGTTCTTGGCCGAGCGAGCCGGTGATGAACGCGAGGCCATGTACTCGCACATCATTCAGTCAACCAATCAGGGCGACCCAATGCTGTTGCCCGAGGAAGTACTGGCGCTGGCCAATGCCGCGCCAGATGGCGATGAGGAGAACCCAAGCCCAACCAACTGGCAGGTCGATGTGCTTGGCAAACTGCTTAAGGGTGCCTCTGCGCGATCGTCAACAGGACCCATGCTCGCCCGATTACGAGACGGCACACGCCTCTTCGGTGGCGATGAACCTGCCAATCAGGCACGCACGGCAGCACTGTTGACACGTGCGGGGCTCTCGGATGAAGCACATCGGTATCTTCCCTCGCTTGATGAGGCCCGAGCCTCGGGCAATGGCCGCGACATGCTGGTGCACGGGCTGTACCACGCCGATCGCGATGAGACGATCCCGTCATGGGAATTGCTGGGTGAAGTCGCCCTGCTTCAGGACGAAGATTTCAAACTTCGCCAGGAAGCTCTTGGCCTGGGCATTGCCGAGTTGCCCAACATCCCCGAAGCGCAGGCCACGCAGTGGTTGACTGCCGTCTTTGCCGACAGGCAACTGGCGCCGGCCGCCCTTGAAATCATCGCGCTAGACGCCATTGCACTGGGCGACAGCAAGTTGTCCGACACCAAGCGTGCCCGTTCCATCCTGGTCATGAAGTCGGCTGTACAAACGCTGCTCGACTCCGGCCAGGTCGATTCAGACAACATCAAAGTCCCGCTTCGCATGTTGACCACAGGACTCGTGGCCGAGGCTGAAGCCGCAACACGCGACAAAAAGACCCGAGGCGGTATAAATCGACAAATCACGATGCTCATGCGGGCAGCTCCGGACGAGACCTGGCTCGACTCGATTGAGCCCAGTCTCGCCGCGCGGGCCTACCGGGCCTTCGTGGGCGTGGCGACCCGCGCCGACGAAGTCGATGTGGCACTGGAAATTCTGCATCGCGGCGTTGAAAAGCATCCGGAAGATGCCGCAGCCATGGGAGAGGACTTCCTCGATCTGTGGGTGCGCCGACTACGACCCGACAAAGGCGGAGGCCGCGATGCAGCAGCCTTCGCGATGTTCATGATGTACGGAGGCGATGGCTCGGTGACAGCGGCGCCCCTCACCCGAGGGCGTCAAGCACGAAACCTCGACCGGTTGGTTCGTGTACTGGACATGCTCGATGCCAGCGGCGTCGATGCGCGGGCCGTTCCAGGTGTGGTGGACGCCTTTCGCGCCTGTCACAGCAAGTCCGAGTCCTACTCGCAAGCGGACATTGCCCGGGTGCTCGGCCCCATTGACCAGTTGCCTGCAGAAACTGCAGCCCAACTCGCAGCCGCCATGCAGTCCGGCCTCAGCGGCGACTGGCGCAGCCGCGAAGTCCAGCGACAGTTCGGCATGCGGCGCAACGCTGTCGAAATCGCCCACGCCGTCGAAGATGGGTATGCAACAGCCATGCTCCTGATCGATCGCGCCATCGAACTTGAGCCGGACTCATGGGAGCACGCCATCGCGAAGGCATCGATGGCCTGGGAGCGATTGGAACACCGTCGCTCGCAGTCCGATGAAGAACTGGCCGACTATGAACAATTGCGTAATGAAAGTTTCAATGCCTTTCGCGACGCTGCAATCGCCTATGCCGACTCGGCAGGCCGTGGTGAAGTCGAGGCGTCCGCCGGTGTCTTTCAAGCGTGGTTCAACGCCGCCATCGGGGCCACCGATCTCTCGCAAGTCACCCGGGACAACGTGCTGCATGAGGGCTCAGAGAAAGACACCCAAATCGGGGACATCCGCGAGACGATCACCTCGATGCCGCCGGCCATGGCCGAAGAACATATGGATCTCCTTGCCGGTGCCCTGACAACCGCTGTCAACAGCCTGTCTCCCGAAATCAAGCCGAGGGTCGTCCGCCACGCGCTGCGGGTCATCGGCGAGCACCCCTCCGGCGCCACGCTTCGTCGCATCAACATGCTGTACGAGGACCTCGTGCAGGACGAAATCCATCTTCGCCTCACGATTGACGGTGCAGACCGCGTCGGCGACGACGAACCTTTCGGTGCGGTCTTGACCCTTCGATACACCAATGCCGTGGACCGTGAAACGGATGGGTTCTCGAAGTACCTCACCAATGACTTCTGGGTCAACTTCGGTCGACGTGGCCGAACGCTCGACTATCGCGACCGCCTAGAACGCGCCATCCGGGATGCCTTGATCGATGGATTCGACGTGGAGGGCATTGGCTTCTTCGACCCCTTACATCCGTCGCGAGAGGTAATCGAAGGCGGGCAGACCGGCTGGCAGGAGAAACCGCTGGCCTACCTCGTGCTCAAGGCCACCGACCCGAGCATCGAGCGGCTTCCATCGATTGCCATGGATCTGGATTTCATGGACCAGACCGGTCCTGTCATTCTTCCGATCCAGTCCAACGCGCCGCTGATCGATGCCGCCTCACCAAGCGAGGCCCGTCCGCTCAAGAATCTCGTCGTTGAACAGATCGTGGATATCCGCAACGCCGATGAGAGTGTTGTGCTGGACATCAAAGCCGCCGGCCGAGGTGTGCTGGGCGGACTGGATCATGTGCTCAATGGAGTCCATGACGCCCTGCCCGGGTTCGTCGTTGCCGAGAACGGTATCGAAACGCATCCGATTCGCTTGGTCGATGCCGCCGGAGAGGTTGAGTACTGGTGGCTCGACGATGAAGATGAACAGGAATACGCAGAGGTGGATGACGACGGCATTCATCGCCAGACTGTCGAACGCAGTTGGACGGTGACGTACACCCCCACCGCCGCTGCGGTGACCGGAGACTTCACACTGCCCACGCTCAACGACGATCTTGCCGCAGAACTGACCAATCGCACCTACTCGGATATGGATCTCGTATCGGTCGAGGCCGCGATCGTTCCGTTGCAGCAGGGCATCCGCACCTGGACGTGGCTGCTCGTGGGGATCATCGTCATCATCGGTCTAATAGGCATTGTTGCCATCACGCGAAGACGCGAACCCGACCAAGCGGGGCACACCGAATTCGACCGACTCATCCCCGAACGCTCAACGCCCCTTGGGGTCGTCGCAGCGCTCGAACGCATCGACCGAGAATATGGCGAGCGGCTCCCCGCCCAGCGACGGGCGGCATTGCAAACCGAAATCAAGGACCTCCACGAACAGTACTTCAGCGACCAAGGCGAGCCATCAAGCGAGCCACTGCTCGAACGCGTCGAACAGTGGGTGGCATGGCTTCGCCAAGAGAACGTCGAAAGTCAAGCGACAAGCGCCGAGTGAACAAACATCTGTTCACCACTCTTACGGCGAAGCCGCGTCGGCTTCCTTGGTTTTCTGTGGCTTGACCGTCTTGAGCACACGCTTTGGCCAGTCTTCACTGAAGCCTATTTGCTGATCGACGATCACACCATCGGGGCCAATCAAAACCAAATACGGCACCGTCGTGATACCCCAAGCCGTAGAGGTGTCAGTGCCTCGCTCAATCAAGTTTGGCACGGACAGTCCAACTTGTTTCCACATTTGTTCGGCCCGGGCGCGTCGGGGCTCATAGTCTGGCGTTCGTTCCATGACATCTACCGCAAAGCACTCCAACTGCACACCATTGGCTGGGTCCAGCGAGTGCCGATGCAATGCTTCAAGTTGATTAATGCCGCGTCGGCTCACTTGGGCCCATGAGGTCCAGAATCCCAAGAGCACATACTTGCCTCGCATGGAAGTCAGATCCACTTCGGTTCCATCGATCCCCAACAACTTCAACGCAGGAGCCATCTGGCCGATGCTCTTGCGATTGCGTAGCACGGGATCGAGTTCGTTACGAGTGCTCACGGGCGTTCGAATGCCAGGATCAAATGTAACCTCCGAAGGGAGCGCCTCAAGAAATTCCGTTTCGGTCGTCAAGTCCATCGTCAATTCGAAGGGCTCAAGGTCTTCGTCCGGTACGATTCGCATTTTCGCGTGCGCCGCCACAATTCGTTTGCCCTTGGGGTCATAGTCGATCCACCCGGTGCCATACGCGCCGGTGACTAGGATGCGATTCAACTCCATTCCATCGGCAGCGGTCACGCTCTCCAGTCCGGTGACATGAGGCGTGCCGATTGTTCTCATCAATAAACTTTCAAGCCACTCACGTGGCTCGAGCCCCTCGCGAAGCATGGCCTCGAATCCAGCCATCGCGCGATCACCCATCGTGACTTCGACACCGTCGACCATGCTGCCACCAACTGGCACTTCCAAGTATCGGTCATAGATGTCATAAAAAATAACTCGCATCACACCATCCCGAACATACACCAGTGAGTCTGGAGCTTCGATTTTCGCGAGCCCATCGGGCCCGAACACCGAATTCACCGTTATTGCCTTGTCCGCCTGTTCCGTGTGCGTTCGAACAATCGTCTTGGCAATGATCGCTGGCGCCGCTTGGTAGGCCGTGGCCGCCTGACGAAGCATGGCCTCAGCAGCTGCCTGGATCACCGGATCAGGCTCGGAGATCTCAGCGGGGGTTGGTGGTTGAAATTTAGACGGATCTGATTGCTGCGCCTGCATCGAAGCAGCCATGGATAGGACTAGGGAGACAGAGAGGAGTGTGGTTCGCATGGAAGAAGGATATACACGCAGCGAGAGGAACGCTCACCGATCGCGACGTTCAATCCGGTACTGCCGATCGACCCCATCAATGCCGATCTGTTCGATCTCCCCATCGGGCCATGTCACAGTGACTGAATCAACTACATCAGCTGTCCCCAAACCAAAGGTCACAGGCAATTCAACCTGTGACAAATAGGACCGAGTGGGCATGACCTGGCGCCGCTGCGTCACGCCATTACTCGCCACCTCCACCCACGCGCCGATCGCGTGCGTATTGGCGGAGGTGGGATCTCGCAAGTCAATTCTCAGCCAGTGGTGCCCGAGTTGTTGATCGTTTCGGAGCAGCACAGGCGGTTCCCCCGGCTGCGACACAATGACATCGATATCACCGTCACCATCAATGTCTGCCGAGGCGGCCCCACGACCGACAATGGGGTTGGCAAGATCACCAGCGGTTTCCGAGGGGACAATGCGAAAACTTCCACCGGTGAGTCCACCACCATTCCAGAACAACTGGGCTGGCTGGCGATAGTGCTGGCTCGACTGGACCTGATTGATCTCCTCTTCTAGATGACCATTGGTTTGAAAAAGATCGAGCCGGCCATCCAAGTCGTAGTCGAACATAATCAACCCAAATGACAACAACGGTCTGGTCGGTGCGCCGATGCCTTCCACAACCGCCTCGTCGGCAAACCATCCGTCGGGGGACTCAGACACATAAAAACTGGTCATCTCGTTTGAGAAGTTGCCAATGCCAACACCAAGGGCTGCATCATTGCGGTAGTACCCCACATCAATACCCATGGCGCCTGTGGCATTGCCACGTGGGTCGTAGGCCAATCCGCTAGCGACACCGTCTTCAGCAAAGGTCCCATTCCCATTGTTACGAAACAAGAAATTCCGAGTGGTATCGTTGGCCACGATCAAGTCCATATCGCCATCACGGTCAATATCAACTGGTGCGACAGCCAGCGACTTGCCTGCCGCCGCGCCTGTTGCCGCGTTTCGAACTTCCATGCCAGCGTTCGCCGACACATCAACAAACGTGCCATCACCCTGATTGAGCCAAAGGGAGGGATGGGTTCCTTCGTATTGTTTCGGGGGGCCATAGGCCCGATCGGTTCCATTGATGGTGAACCCAAGGGACCTGTCCTTCTCCCGCGACCAGTCCACATAGTGTGGCACGAAGAGATCCAAATCCGTGTCGCCATCGACATCCACAAAAGCCGGACTGGTACTCCACAACGGAGTCATCGCGGCCATGCCTGCTGCCTCGGTGACATCCGCGAACCCCGCGGGCGTATTGCGATACAGACGATCGCCTTGGAGCGATGCAAGGTATACATCCACGCGACCATCAGCGTCATAGTCACCACACGCAATACCAGTGGCATACAGCCCATGCCCGATGTCCCATCCATCGCCAGCGGAGGTGTACACACCTCCGCCGTCATTCATCCAGGCAGTCGTGGCCGTGGGTATTTCTCCTCGGGTCGAATGCGGCCACCACGTTCCGCTGGCAAGCAGTAGATCTTGATCGCCATCATCATCGAGATCAATGAACGCCACGCCACCGCCCATTGTCTCCGGAAGGAGTTTTTCACCCTGGGCACCTGAGACATGCGCATGGCCCAACCCTGATTGGCTGGCTATGTTTGCAAACTGCACATTGGGAATCACGCCCAGATCAGCCACCAAGGCCGCAGGTGGCCGCACGTCTTTTTCGATGATTACTTCCTCTGGTTCCCCCTGCATCGCCGCGACCAACCAGAATGCCCCACCAAGAATGGCTAGCCCTGCAAAGACCAACATGGACCAGCCAAATGCTCGTCCGATGATGGCGTCATCATGCACTTCAAACTCATCCTCGTCGCCAGGTGAACCTTGTACATCCTGGCCTTGGTCACGTGTCATGGCTGCGACGCTCCTCGCTCGGCGCTAGGTTGCAACTCGTACATCATCACAGGCTCTGCGGCCAGATTGGCCGCTGGATACTTGCGGCGTGCTTCTGAAATTGCATGATCACGGGCGTTGTCATCTGGCTTGTACTTGGCGTGTAAGGCCTCGTGCTTGGCGGCGCCTTTAAGGTCACCCAGATCACGGAGTACCTGCATGAGCCCAAAGTGGGCCTGCATGCTCTCTGGATCAAGTGCCAAACTTGCTTCAAACATGTCCGCTGCTTCGTGCAGATACGCCTCACGATTGGGGCGGTTTGCTTCGCCTCGCTCCATACGTGATCGCTGATACAGCGTGCTGCCCAGTTCATTGAGTACACGCCAGTCCTCAGAGAAATCGAATCCACGACCCGCTCCCTGCGAGAATCCTCCTTCAATGACCTGACGATACTTGGCGATGGCCTCGTCCAATCGTCCATTCTGTCGATCAACCTGGCCGCCAAACCAGAGCAAATGCCACTGACGCGCTGGCGAATCTGTCATCGACTCGGCGCGGGCCAAGGCTGCGGGCGCATCCTCGGTGACGCGGCCCTCTTTGAGATACACACGGGCGAGATTAATCGGGCCGTCGGGCCTGCCCAACTGCTCCACCTGTGAGAAAGCATGCTCGGCCCCACGCAGTTCGCCTGCGCCACCCTTTCGGAGGAGGCCAATGCCGTAATCATTCCACCGAATCCATTCAGGCACGTCAATGGGTCGACCCACAACCTCACCACTCCCACCAACAACCGGCAGCGTAATTTCATCGGTCGCCAGCACCATCACCGGCAGATCATTAACCCATGCTGCGTCATCGTGCACAAAGCGCATTAGGGTGGTATCGAACTTGCGATACTTGAGCGTCGCGGTAATGGTGATAGGCTGCTCACAATGTTCGGGCACAGCGAATCGGTAGTGCACGACATCCGCGGCGCCCGGTGGGATCTGATGGTTATACAAGGCCGTGAAGATATCCTGCGCATTGCGTCGTGAGATTCGGTTCCCATCGCGGTCAATTACGAATGAGTTGACAAAGTGCGACCATGGATCTACTTCACCCATCGCGTTCATGTCACCGCTTTTTCCGATAACGTCATCGCCGCAGCGAACCGTGATGTCCACCCAAACCTGGTTGGAGTCCGCCGTCCCCTGAGTAAAGGTATGCCCCATCTTGACCGTTCGAATCACGGCATCAAGGAGATAGGATTCGCCTGGAACCAATTCTGGGGCCACCTCGGGGCCGATGGGGGCGAGCAGTTTGCCAGTAATCGTTCCGCCTTCATGCAGAGCGAAGAGATCTAGCCGCATGACGCCCTGAAGGAATTCGCGATGCTTTTCAATTGCCTCCTCAGACCGAGGCATGTCCACAAGCACCGGCATAGCCGTGTTGGCCGACGGGAACATGTGGTCATGCACTGTGCGCACACCTGAGTCATCTCGGATGGCCGTGCCGAAGTCGTCTGATGCCATCAGTGGCATATGGCAAACATTGCAATTTACTTCTGCTACCGGCGGGTAGTAGAAACTCGTAATGCCGTGCCCGGATACGCCGCTGAGTCTGAATGTGTCTTGGTGGTCTTGTGCACGAAGCCATTTGTACTTATTGAGTTCCACAGGCAAGTGCACTTTGTGACAGGTTCCACAGAACAAATCCGATTGGTGCAGTGGCTTGAGGAAGGACTTCTTGTGGAATTCGGGCTTGGCTTTCACGAGTTGCCGATTTACCCACTTGAGCATGGGGTCGTCACTGAACGTAAACGGATAGTGCGGCGGCTCGTCGATCGTGTAATCGGCATTGCCCCGCGGTGAATTGACATGTGTTATGGCATGGCACGCCGTACAGGTGACGCCAGCATGAGCCGTTGGATCGTTCTCCATGTCGTACAGCGGATCGTTGAAGGCGCCACTGAAGAAAGGCACCGGGTCGTGACAACCAGCACAGAACCGCGAAGCCGAAACATCTCCGTCTTGTTTCATGGCGACATCACGGGTCTCACTGACCGAGGCGAGGTACACGGGATTGTTGAAGGATGAGAACCGATGCACACTGTGCATCCACGTATCGTGAATGTCTGCGTGGCACTCAAGGCAGTACTCGTCGTTGTCGAGTACTTGAGCAGGAATGAAGTCGCCACTGACGGTTCTCGCCAGGGATGGGAAGAAGTAGGCGTCGCCAGCAGGATTGCCTTCCACATTCCATTGACGCGGGTCCTGCGATTGCAAGACCACCATGACGACTGCGAAGACCGCCGCCACAGCCCCCCACGTCAGCCCGATTCTCCACCTGATCCGACGCCCGGCAAGGCGATGCAGTATGAACAACCAGATGACCAGCAGCGGCACAATGACGTGCAGCCACCAAGCAGCTTCCCTCACCGCCTGATCTCGCACATCGATCAAGCCTTCGATTCGCACCAACACGACGCCAGTTCCAAGTACCACCAGTGCCAGAACAAAAAGGGCATAGCCAGCCTTCACCGCACGTCGATTGGGGTGGTCGCCCATCCGCCGCAAGTGCAGCAAGCCAAAGATGATGATTGGAAGGATGATCACCAGCCCAAGCACCAAGTGTGCCAAGAACATGGTCAAGTAGAACCAATTCTCATAAGAATCGCCCGTGGACAAGCCCAGAATGCGGATGCCAACGAGATACACCGAATTGACGCTGAGCAGGGCAAAGAGGCCAAAACTCAGCCACAACACACCACCCAACCCACCAACAGGTGCCCGCCATCGGCGGCGACGGTCTTCAAGAACGGCTTTGGAGGGATTGGGCTCAGGCATGGCAACCGTCAAAGTATCGGCCCTATCCCCACGCAGCACACTTTGTTTTTTAGATCCATAGATTCCGCCTATCGCCCGCTGCGATATCGTGACCGATCATCGACCTGAATGCCAGGCACCGGCTCTACTGTGCCGCCCTGCCGTGTCATGAGGTCCATGTCCTTACACCAGCCGGCCACTGCCAGCACATGGCGCCGAGACCAGCCCAGCGGCGGTGCGGGCGAAGGTTCAAATCGACACCGAATGGCATCTCCAGTTCCAAAGATCGCCGTTCGTCCATCGGTTGTATCGATCTGACTCATCACGTCACCTAATGCGTCATACCAGCCACGCTGGGTCCTAGTATCCCAGATTGGCTTGCGTGCGTTCCAGTCATAGCCTGGCCGGCGATGCGGCCCATCGACCCGATTTGGGAACCCAGCGGATTCCAATACCGCTTGGACAGGCTTGGCGTTGTGGATCACTGCGTCGGGACACGGCTCAACAAAAGCTACTGAGGCCGCATCGATGTACAACTCCAAATCTGTTGTCAATCGAAGTGATCGGCAGCCTACGGGGATGTGTTCCAGCGGAAACACCGATCGGCGTGGCATGCCCGCGGGGTACCCGATCTTGTCATGAAGTATGACCCACTGGCCGTCGGCACCCTGCGCTTCAATCGTGATTGAGTCATAGGACCGATTGGCCTGCCACGCGGCGAACATCGTCTGGGAGTACGGATACTCCACCCACGCATCGAGCAGCAGTACCGGACGGCCGGGAGCATCCAAGACGCGATCAAATTCAATCTCCATCACCAGAGGCTCAAGCAGACGTCCGATGAACCGACCGTCGAGCCGGCCCGGGTCGGCTGCTAGCGTGTCGACCATGGCGACACGATCGGTCACATCCTGTCGCCCCAGACGCGCTCTGGCGGGTTTCGCCTGCTGTTGGAAATACAACAGATCCGACGTAGGCGATGGCAAGGCCGTCCCCATCCGTTCATCGGCGACGACATCCCATCCCGGCGGACAGTCAATGGACTCCAGCACAACCGAGTCGAGATAACAGGTTTCTTGCATTGGCTCGGACAGCACGATTTCCATAAGGCCATTGCGTGGCTTGAGCACATCCCGCTCGAGGAGCACCCGCTCAAAGGGACGCGGCAAGGCATAGGTGCTGGGCGACAAAAAGAAGCCCAGCCCCCCCACGCCCAGGCAGTCGGTCATGAACTGCATCGACTCGCCATCCCACGCAAAGATCACAGGACATGACGACAACTGCCGCTGAGTTTCGACGATCTCATGCATCTGCCCAGGCTTGAGATGCGACTCGGTCTGGTAGACGCCGTCAGTCCAGTCGATTGCAATGAAGTCGATGTCCTGAGCCCCGCCCAAACCAATGGAAATGGGCTGCAGATTCTGCCCCGGACCAGCCGTATTGCGGACCGCGCCAGTCATCGTCCATCGACTACCTACCCGCGCCGCAATGCTCGTCCCGACACCGCTGGCATTACTCCGCATCGATTGCCCGGTATCGGTGGCGCCCCGCGGAAGAACGCTAACAAAGTCGAAGCGGCCTTCACCCGGTGGATACCACGCAATACCCGCGGGCCCGCTAGTCAGCAACAGGGGACCGCGCTGCCCGCCGGCATCAAGCACTGTCCATCGCTGGCCGGACATCTTGAGCACGTCGTCGCGGCCATCTCCCCCAAGCACCCTGAGCACGCGGCTCAGGCCAATCTGCCCAGTGAAGTTCCATGATGTCTCAGCCAGTACATCAAGAAACCCATCTCCGTCCAGATCAGCAACGGCCAGTTGCCGTGGCGGTGATGTGCGATCACGCTGCGATGTATCAGGCAGTGGCGATTGAGCTAGTGATTCGGCCAGCACACGCTTGGACCAACCATTGGCTTGCCGTGACCACACCGACACCGCGCAGGTGCCATCACTGGCAACGATGTCCATATCACCATCAGCGTTGAGATCCGCTGCAACCGCCGTGGCGATATCTGAGCCAAGCAAGTCGCCCCAACCCGTGTCGGGGGTTGACCAATTCCACAGCCTGTCATTCAGCCACACCATGTGCGGAGGCGACTTGGCAATCAGCAGCACGTCGGTGTCGAGATCGCCGTCAAAATCTGCCACGACGACTTCGCGTCCTCGATTCATGGCCGCAGGAAAGCCCGACGACGCATTGGCGAGCACTTGCCATGTGCCGTCACCATTGTTGTTGATCAACTCGCAAGGCGATCCATCATTGACACAAAGCACATCAAGGTCGCCATCGTGATCGGCGTCGAATAGTGCCCCATCAATTGTTGAGGTGTCCAAAGACGGCATTCGATCATCGAGTTCGAATCGTCTCTCACCCCGGCCCAGCCACAATTGGTTGGCACCGTTTCGACACAACACGACATCCACATGGCCATCTGCATCGACATCGCCCCACAACGACGCGTTGATGTCGCCGCTGGATAGCGGCACTTTGGATCGGACCTGTGGACTGGCAAGATCACCGAAGCCTTGGGCCTCTGTATATCGATAGATCTCGCACTGATCGCCAGCAAACATGACGTACAGCCCCCCGTCCTCCCAACCAGCACCCAGCGATCTGACCTCCGGACAGTCGCTGCACTCGATCAAGCCCATCCGCTTGGCAGAAAAGAGTGGCCCCATCGGTGGTGGTGTCGCTTCAAGGCTGCGGACCTCAATCGCAGTGAGTTCCGCTTTTGGTCCCATCCGCGTGTACTTGAGTTCCGCTAGGTGCGCCCGGGGATTGTGTTCCATGCGTTGGAAGTCGTCAAGCCATGTAATAGCCAGTTCCGTATCGCCAACACGGCGAGCGGCCTGCGCCCCGGCATACAAGGCACTTCGAAGATAGGGATCCAATGCAATAGACCGCTTGAAATGCACAAGGGCCTCATCCAACTGCCCCAACTGCATCAGAGACTGCCCGAGGTAGTACGCCCCATAGGCGTCCTCTGGGTCCAACGCCACCACTATTTCAAAGTGTGACTTGGCGGCTTCAATATTGCCAGCATTGAGTTGTAGCAGCGCCGCGGAGTACCGAGCCCGCGCATTGTTTGGTTCGCGGGACAGCACATCCTCAAGCGAGGCAAGCGCGATGGTCTCATCGCCCGCTCGCTGGCGATTGAGCATCGCAATAGCGAGGTCAACCTTGTATCGGTCCCGCCCCGGATCGGAACGTACTAGGGCAGTCAGGATATCGATGGCGGTCTGATAGTCGAATGCGCCCATCGCAGCAACCGCATCGTTGTGCTCAGCAATGGCCGTGGCATCGAGCGGCGTGGCGATCAATGGCTTGGCTGGCGAAACCGGGTCGACATCAGAATTGCAACCCGCAAGCACACATAATGCAATACACACCGCACACACACGCATCGGCTATTCCTCGGGGGACTGGGCGATTCGAGATCGCAGTGAATCAATGGTGATGGGATGGTTCGTCTCTGGACGCAACGCCGGCGACTGACCGTATGAATAGGCAGATGACCGATGGTGCCTTTGCATGTCATGCCCGACACGTCGAGACCGCTCGGTGCGAATCGCATCGATGTCGATTGGCGCAACGACCACTTTTTCGCCAGGACCCGGATCAGCCTGCGCCAGAATGCGACCTTCAAAGTCCACCACCATGCTGCCGCCAGGCCACGAGAAGGGTGGGTACTGCGACATCTGAGCGCCTTGATTGGCCGCGACAACGTAGCACGTGTTCTCAGCAGCCCTCGCCCGGTTGAAAAGTGTCCACCAGTCCATTGGTGGCGTGGCACCCCACGGATCCATATAGGCCGACACACGGCACAGGACCTCGGCACCATTGAATGCCAATTGCCGCGTGACTTCAGGGAACAGCCAGTCGTAGCAAATGGCGCAACCAATGTGGCCGATCTCGGTGTCGGCCACCGGAAAGTGATCTCCGTGTGGATCCAGATCATGTGGCGACGCGTGCACTTCCCACGGAATCCAAGGATTCACCTTTCGATAGGTCGAGGCCACACCGCGTGGACCAACGAGCACCGAGGTGTTGAAGACGACATCCTCGTGCTCAGGCACACGCTCGAGGAACGTGCCGGTTTGAATCCAGCACCCGTACTGACGGCAAATCGCTTCGTATCGATCGATGTGCTCATTGGGAAGTTCAACGGCCAACTCCTCACGAAGCTTCGCCACCGTGTCATGAATCGGTACTGCGTGGGCAAATTCGGGAAAGACAATCAGCCGAACGTCACAGAATGGTTCATATCCGGTGATGGTCTGCTCAGCCATCTCACACATTCGATCGACGCGCGCGGCGATTTCGTCGCGATGAGCGGGAGGGTCGAATGCCGTCTGTATCGCCGCCGCGTGATACCGCAGTGCCATGATGTGGATGATACGGCCACAGCACGAAGGTTCGCACGCTGCGGGTATCGCAGCACGGCGGGCCTGCGTGGCCCCTACAATGGACGCCATGCGATGGATCCCCCTCCTACTGATGTGCGGCATGACAGCCTGTACACCACCGCCTCCCGAAGTGGCCGATCCACCGACGCCAGCACAGCCCCAGGCCATGGCAGGCGAAGTGCTCGAAGCAGTCCAAGCCCAGTTGGCTACGGTCCAATCGCACTTGGGCGACATCGATGCACGTCGCACGCTGGGACTCTTGTATCTGGCCAATGGCGCCCCGCGGGAAGCGGCCATCGCCCTTGAACAAGCCATGCAATTGGGCGACCAATCAGCCCAAACGCTGTATCTCCTGGCTACGGCTCATGAGATGTCCGGGGACCTTGAGGCAGCCTTGGCAGCGATGGGCCACGCCCGGGGAGTGGCTCCTGATGCCAGGCACCTTCTCTGGCGTCCGGGATTCTGGCTCCTGGAAGATGGACGACCCGACGAAGCGTTGGCCTTGTTCCAACGCGCCGCTCAACTTGAAACCGCCGCCGGTGGCCCACAAGCCGACGGCGCTGCATGGCGCATTGGTCAAGCGCGTTCCCTGATGGACCTCGATCGCCCCGCCGAGGCCATTGCCCCGCTGGAAGAACTCAACACGCTACTCGATCATTTCTACGTTGATTATCTTCTGGCGCAAGCGAGCCGCCGCGCCGGTCGAACACAGGACGTTGCCATCGCCCAAACCGACGGCAATATTCAACCCCCGAGTTATCCAGATCCCTGGTGGGACGAAGTCTCTGCTGCGCAGCGAGGAACCGACGGTCGCATCGCACGCATCGACGAACTCCTCGAAGCAGGCCGACTCAAAGAGGCCGCCGCCGCCATCACACAGGCCAGAGATCTATGGCCTCAAGATGTCAACATCCTCAACCGACTAAGCGATCTGCATCGACGCCAAGGCAATACCAAGGCCTGGATCCGAACACTCAAACAGGCCGGCCGACTCGATCCATCACACGCCGCAACGCAATACAACCTCTCGATTGCCTATCAACAGTCTGGAAAACTTGACGATGCATTGAATCACGCCCACGCCGCTGTCAAAGCAAACCCCTCCTTGACCCAAGGCTGGCTGCAAATCGGACGCCTTCTGGTCATCACCAACAAACTCGATCGGGGTGCTCACGATGGTGACCAAGCCGCCGTCAACCAAGTTTTGATGCCACTGGATCGCGCCTTTGCGCTGGGGGTCGACGCACCGAGCGAGCAACTCATGTATGGGCACCTACTCCTTCGAGGAAATCGACTCGATGATGCGCAGCGTGTCTTACAGCGGCTCACTCAGAGTCCCGGCGGCGGAGATCCACGCGCCTGGGCCATCTTGAGCGATGTCTATGCCGCGAAGGTTGACCACCCATCGGCGCTTCGCACGGCGATAGAAGGACTCAATCGGTTTCCCAATCAGCCAAACCTGGTTCGCATCGTCGATCGATACCGGCGGGCAACCCCCGGAAGCACGCCAACCCCCGGAAGTTCGCCAACCCCATGATCAGACCGTGCATCATGGTGTTCATGATTGCAACGATCGTTGTCGGATGCGATACCCCCAACACTCCAACGCCCAAAGCCACCGAGGCACACGCGGCATCGCCTTGGCTGGAGCCCAAAGACGCCCTTGACTTCACATGGATCTCGGGTGCCCAAGGCGACTTCGCCATGCCCGAAATCATCGGGGGCGGCGTCGCCCTGATCGACTATGACAGCGATGATGATCTCGACGTCTACATGATTCAAGGCGGTGACCTCTCCGCGGCATGGAAGGACCCCGCCACCAACCCGTACACCAACCGCCTCTTTCGAAACGACGGACACTTTCGGTTCACCGATGTCACCGAAACAACTGGCGCCGGTGACGGGGGCTACGGCATGGGCATAGCGGTCGGTGACATCGACCAAGATGGCGACCCCGACATGTACATCACCAATGTCGGCCGCAATACCCTGCTGCGAAATGACGATGGGGTCTTTGTCGATATCACTGAGGCATCGGGGACGGGGCATCCAGGCTGGGGGGCCAGCGCGGCCTTCTTCGATGCGGACCTCGATGGCGACCTTGATTTGTACGCCGCCAACTATCTGGACTGGACACCTGAAACCGAACTCACGTGCTTCAATCCACTTGGTGGCGAAGACTATTGCTCACCCCGCAATTACATGTCGCCCGCGATGGATGTGTTCTATCGAAACGAAGGGAACGGCACGTTTGTGGATGCAACTGGCGATGCCGGATTTGATGGGGCACAAGGAACGGGCCTTGGCGTCATTGTCGCGGACTGGAACGGCGACAACCTTCCCGACATCTTCGTAGCCAACGACGGCATGCGCGACCTACTTTGGGTCGGACAACCCAATGGCCGCTGGGAGGAACGTGGGATGACGGCGGGGTGTTCGCTCGACGATGAGGGCATTGCCAAGGCAGGCATGGGCGTCGACACGGATGATATTGATGATGACGGTGATCTTGACCTCATCGTGTGCAATCTCACTGGCGAATCGGATTCTATGTTTCGAAACGACGGCGATTACTTCGTCGACATCACGGCCCGAACTGGTGTTCGCAAAGCAACTCGGCACGCGACACGCTTCGGCCTTGGATGGGCCGACCTCAACAATGACGGATGGCTCGATCTCTTCGAAGCCAATGGGGGCGTGATGCGTGAGGCCGTCCAGGATGGGCAGGACCCATACGCCCAGCCGAATCACTTGCTCGCTGGCAGCCCTACTGGCCGATTTGCAATGGTCCAAAATGGAATCGCCGCGGCTGAACAAGCCCCCGCGACCAGCCGAGCCGCCGCCTTTGGCGATCTCAATGGAGATGGCCGCCTGGACATCGTCATTTCCAACCGCGATGCCCCAGCCACGGTGCTTGCCAACATCACATCTACCGACCAACACGCCCTCCGCGTCGATGTCCTCGACGCTCAGGGGCGGCCAGACATCGGCAGCCTCGTACAGGTCCGCCTCGGCGACCGCATCGTGACCCGCCCGGTACAGCGAGCGGGGTCCTACATGGCCTCCAACGAGTCCACCGTCCACATCGGGCTAGGCGACCGAACCGGCGTAGACACCCTGACCATCATCCGCCCCGACGGCACCATCCAAAAACATGGCCCTACCCCATCGGGCCAATTCACTGCCCATAGGAGTCAGACACATTCTCAACAATGAATCCGACTGCACGTTACTGACACCAATCCCCGTTATCTAACCGTGCTAACGCGATATTTTGCAACAGGTTATAAAATGTCTGGGGAGGCAAAAATGGCCCCAGCTCGTGAGCGCCCGGGCGTATCAGAAGGGCAATCTGGACCTGCTTTCTAGATCACTAACCTGCTGTCATCATTGTATATAGAGTGCCTTTGGCTGGTCTGCCTACATTGAGCAGGGCTCATTGGTCAATGAACCCCGCTCGCCGGAACTCGGACGTTGGCAGGGAAGAAATTTTAGCCACAACATGTAGTGGGTGGGCAATGCTCCAGACGCCCACCATCGTGTGCGCCCACGTTGTAACCACCCTATTGAGGCTAGAGCCGCTGTTTATCAGTTCCGGTGATGGTGAACGACCGGTCGACAACAGGGGCACAGAAGGAGTGTGCAGCCACCATGGACTACAAGACCAATCTGATCGACGCCATTCAGACCCACAACCCGACGGCCGACCGATCTTGGCTTGAGACGTTCACGAACGACTCGCTTCGCAGTTATCTAGACCACCTACTCTCCGCGCTTGAGCCACGAGGCTCCCACTGGATCCGCCCTGGCGATACGCCAGCGATCACCAGTCGCGCTGCGGCCTGACCTGCCCCCTTCCAACACAACGACAATCGATGACGCCGGTGCAAGGCCCGCAAGGCCATTTGGTGGGACACCGGTGTTGTCGCGCGCTGAGAAAATTACTCCTGTGACTCTGACATCACATCAACGTCCTCAGCGGGAGGTGGCTCAATCTGATCGCCCTCATCGGTCAGCCCGACTACATCCGAAGCACGCGGCTGCCACTCTGGCCCCAAGCGGTCACTCTGCTGTTGACCAATCCGCAGTTCCAAGAATGATCGCACCCGCGTGACCAATTCCAGCTTGTTGACCGGCTTGGCAATGAAATCGTTGGTCCCGCAATCACAGGCCCGTTCAAAATCACCCACTCCGTTGAGCGCCGTGACCATGATCACGATCACATCGCGTGTCGCAGGCTGCGCCTTGATCTTCTGGCACACCTCGAACCCGGACATGCGAGGCATCATGACGTCCAACAGCACCAAATCGGGAGGATCCCGATCGATCTCCTCGATTGCCGCAACCCCATCAATGGCGGTGCGAATCGTGCAACCCAAATCGTCGAGATAGGCCTGCATGAGTTCAAGGTTCTGCTGATTGTCATCAACAATAAGAACAGAAGCCTGGGCAAGGCTCGGCGATGCGGATTCTGAAGCGGCAGACATGCCCAGATTCTACCACTGCTGCGGGTCTGGCTCCCCACGCGTCCTGAAGGTGATGGCTTGGCCCCTACCACGCCCTTGCCAATCGACCCCATCGCCTCCAGCACCCCTACCCGCCCAACCAAACGCCATGATGCCTGATCAACTACAATGGGGGGCTCGCGATGGAGACCCGCATGGCCCCCACACACGACAAGCGACCACCTTGGCAAAATCAGTTCGAGACGCCGACCATCGACGATCTGCGGACTGATCTCCCCCTTCCCTCCGTAGAACTGTTCGATGAGATCAGAACCGCGATCATGTCGCACGACAACATCGTCGAGCGCAAGAAGTGGTATGGCGACTGCTGGTTCTGGACGCTGGGGTTCTATCTGGAGGATGAAGCCACCGAGGAAGACTTGCCCGTGTTACTGCTCATTCCCGCACCGGAAGACTTGCAAGTCGCCATGCCCTTTGATGGCCAATGCCTCGAAGAATTAAACACGCGACGAATGAAGCGAGCAATTCGTGATGGCCTTGATTTGGCACGCGAGCCCTATTCGACCGAGTGGGCCATCTGGCCGCTCAACGCTCGCAACATGCTCGATGACTTGTACGCAATCATCCGGCACCGGCTCAACTGGCTTCGCGGAACCTGACTTCGCCAATTCCTAACCAGCCTAGTCGTTGACCTCAAATCCACGGGGCGGACCCACGACGGGAACCCAATCAACTTCGACACGGAGCGACAGTGTCTGCTCCGACTCCCACTGGTCGCCCCACCCAAGGAGCGCTCCCCTCGCGGCAAGCCACGGATCTTGGGCTCGCGGTTGACGCTCGCCCATTGCAGCATCCGCATGAACGGCCTTCACGCCCCCAGGCAGAAGAGAGTCCACTGCTCGCAGCGCCGCTTCAACACCAGGCTGTGACAACTTTCGCCGAGCCGCACCTCGGCGACCCGCCGCAAGATCGCCAAGAGCGCGAGCCGCGACGGCATGGGCACTCGCTGTTGCAAGAAGACTGGGGCGTCCCGCCTTTGGAAGAAGTCCGCCGATTGGAGCGTCCCCAACGTAATTCGCAATCCATGCCTGCTGCGTGGACGTTGCACTAGTTTGCGCAACCAGCAGCAAGGCCGAACGCCGGTGCGTGGACGGAGACGCCTGCGCCGCATCAAGCGCCGCGGCGCGAATCAATACCACGGGGGCTCGCTCACCCTGCAAAGCTTCGGCATGTCGCAAGAAGTCCTCCGCCTCACGCACCGATGGGGAGGTCGATTGAACCAATCCTGCACCTGCGATGATCACGATTCGCATCATGAGTTCGGATCCTTTGGCAACAACCACTTCCGCCACTGACTGGTGATCTCCCGCTCAATCTGAAGCAGTTGCTCAATGGCATTACCTGCTTGGCCATCACCGCCACTTGAAAACGTGCCATGCAATCGATTTCCAATATCACCCGCCGCCTTCGCTCGAAGTCGCACGATATCGGCCAGGCGAAGAGAGTCTATTGACCCGTCATCCTGTTTTTCAGACCATGCCAGCGTCGCGGCAAGCACGCTTTGCGAGGATTCCACGCCAAGCATGGCCCCCTCCTGTTGCAGAGATTGCCGCCACGCGTGCAGGAATTCCTCAACTGGAGACTGGGCCGAACGCAGTTCGATCGCCCTTCGTACAAGTGACCGCTCTGCAGCCAATTGCCACGTATCGCTGGGCCCGGCCAATGCATCATCGCCAGCCAAATTTGCAACGAACGATCGCATATCTGATGACGAGTTCTCTGGGGGGGGTAGATCAAGCACCGCTCGAACCACCATGAGTTCATCCGCATGCTTCTCAAGCAACAGTGACTGCATCGCTCGCCGAGCTTGCAAATTTCCCCGTATCGCCTCCCTCGCCGCAATGGCCGCATCATCCGCATTCAATGGGCCAAAACCATTGGCGATGCGACTCAGCGCCGCGCTCTTGGCCCCAATAGCACGCGGTGGCGGGCCGGCCATGCCCGGAGCGTCGAACATCTGCGAAGTGGCTCCCTTCGCAAGTGGTTCCGATGTAAGCAGTTGTACAGCACCCACCAGCGAGGCGCGTGAAGGCGCGTCCATCGCGATGGCCAACGCCGCTTCGTTCACCAATCGCTGCCGACGGAGCAAATCGACCGTTCCAATCAGGGTCGTCGCACGCATCGCCGTAATCGATGCGGCGGCATCTCCCCACGTACTGGCCCAGACCTGATCGCCTCGACCGATGCCTTCTGGGGGTGAACCAGCGCCGTCCGGACTTTCGAGGCGAGGCTCAATGAGAAGACCTCGCCCCTGCAGTTCCATCTGGATGATTGGATCACTGGTGCTACGAGCAATGAGCAAAAGCATCTCATCAGTGGCGGGGGAACCATTCAACGCCCCCAGTACTGCTGCGACTCGCTGCGGAGACTCCGCAGCCAACTCAAGCGCTTCGCCCAAACTGTGAGCCAAGCCTTCACGGCGAGCCAAACCCAAATCACTCCACGCCATACTCAAGTCGTCCAACGCATCAATTAACTGCGCGTCCGCCGATGCATCATCGGCGATCATGGCCGCTACGACGGCCCGAACTCGCTCGGTTGGCAACCGCCGGGCAGTTGGGGCTGATTCAATCGGCTGCCGGGGCGAGTCCAACTGCCCGGAGTCTGCAGAGGGCGCAATCGCAACCAATGGGGCCACCACAGTGGGCGTGGCGATCTGGGCTGTGGCGGCTTGCTCAGTCCGTGTCGACTCCTCCGCTGTGGAGTCAAGCATGACGACGATGACAACCACCAACAACACAATCGCAATCGCGGCCAGTGGCACAATCCATCCGCTTTTCCCTGAGCCCTCGGACGAAGGCGGCAAAACTGGCGGCGTCAGGCCGGTCACATCTCCACCACGCTGTTGCTGCAACCATCCCGCCATGCCACGAACAACCAAGCCAATGCGATCGGATGGAAGTCCGTGCCGATGTGCCAGACCCATGACACGTCGTCGTGTTCGAGGTGTCCAGCCGGTTCGAAGAATGGCAAGCAGCCTCCGATCAAATGGCGTCAATGGCACACCATTGGCGCGAGGTCGTTCGTAAGCGACACCCAAACTCGCCAGCAGCAGCGATCTGGCCTCGGCCAATACGACTTGCGCGGATTGACGCAAGGAATCTGCTAAATCGCTTTGTCTTACTCGTTGGCTGGCTGTCCACCATGCCGATTCAACCTGCTCGCGGGAGTATTCACGCTCATTGAACCCAAGCAACACCTGCGGCTTGGCATGCGATGGAACTCCCAGAAGATCCGAAACTTGCGGAGGCAGTGAGAGCATGCGGGTTGGACGATCCACACGAATCATGGATCCGTACCCGACTGCAACAACACCTTGAGCGACTCAAACCGATCACCCCACGGGGCGGGGCCACCGCCTGGGTAAAGCGAGAGATGCTGCGACACGGCGGTTATCGCCGCGGCTGAATCCACATGGGACAATGCCGTGAGGTACTCCAAGCGAGTTTCAAACCACTCGGGCTGATCCCGATTCCACTGCTCGCCGGCTCGCTGCCACCACTGGAGTGCTGCTGACCATTGTTTCTGATTCGTGGCCGCCTGCGCACGCGCGCTGAGGAGTGGGCCAGTCGCCATGCCCAAGGCCAACACGTCGTCAAGTGTCTTTACTGCACTGACATCGGGCGGACTGTGCGCCGCCAAGGCCGCTGCTACTTGCCCAACCCGAAGCAACACCGACCGCCGGTTGTCCTCCGTGATCAATCGCCTGCCAGACCGGAGCGCTGCCTGCAAGTCCGCCAAAGATGTGTCGCCCTGAACTGCCTGAAGCACCAAGAGATCCGCTGCTTCACACGCATCACTGTCCGGCGCCAGCCCGCAAGCGCTTGCAGCATCCAGTTCCGCCGCCACGATGTCGCCGTGCAGAACACGCAAATG
Source organism: uncultured Isosphaeraceae bacterium (assembly GCA_964524945.1). GTDB lineage: Bacteria > Planctomycetota > Phycisphaerae > Phycisphaerales > SM1A02 > UBA12567. Next base: position 1,722 of record CAZGFN010000028.1, on the reverse strand, counting down.
TGCACGCTGCGACAGCAGCCCCGGGGAAGATTCCACCACGCCAAACTCCTGAGCGTAACTCAGTGCCGCGTCGGCATCTGAGCGACCAGCTATGCCCAGCGACAGGGCCGCAGCTACCGCACGTGGTGTCCAAGCGGCAACGTCCTTGGCATTTCTAGAATCAAGAAGCATGGGCATCACAACATGCAAGTACTCCACCGCGACTTCATGATCACGCGGCGTATTTGAATACTGATTCCACGCCAACGCCTCCAACACAGCATCAATCGCGCCACGGTCTGGATCCGTCGAAGGGATGACCCCAAGCCGATCGCGCCACCGGGAGTCCAACCTCCCGTCAAGACGCGCCAGTTGCAACGCGTGCCGTCTCCACCATCGCCCATCTGGAAATTGATTGAGTGCCCGCACCAACGTGTCGCGTGTGGCATTGGAATTGATCGAAGACAACGCATCGGCAGCCATGGCCAGCGACTCTTCGGTCATCACTCCAGCATCCGCAGATCCAAGAAAGGCGGCCGCTGCTTCCTCAGGATGGTTCCCGCGGCGATAGGCCCATCCCACGAGATAGTCCACGGTCGCAGGGACCTCCACGCCATCCTGCCCAGCAGCCAACGCGGCCTGCACAAGTTGATCGCCCAACGCCGCCCACTGGTCTGGCGAAACAGATGACGCAGTCGCCACATCCCACGCTGACATGGCAGCGGCCAGCGACACAATCGATACACCCGTTGGCAGTTCACAAACCCGACCGATCAAACGCAGCCGCCCTGTATCGGACTGCTCAGCCAAGGAGTTGACCACCTGATTGACCACCGACCTAGCCGCATTGTCTTGATGGTGACACGACTCAATGGCGGCCAGTACACCAAGGTCTGGGTCATCATCGCCCGCACGTTCCAATACATCTCGCACGACATCGAATCGCCCGGCTTCAGCAGCCAACAGCACATGCCAGCGAGCCGCATCGAGGCGAACGCTTGATCGCACTTCTGGAGATGCTGACAGTTCCATCCACTCCAAGGCCTCTTCATCGCGGCCAGTGGCCGCAAGGGCCAATGCCAAACCAACCGTACTTCTCGCCACGGTTGCATCGCGACGCAGGTCCCGAGATGCCGCCTCTGGGTTCAATTGCAACACAGGCACTTCAAGCACACGAGCAAAGGACTTCATGGCTCGCCGCAACGATGCGGCATCACCATGCGCACGGCCTTCCAACAATCTGGCCCATCCATCAAGTGCCCACGCTCGCCGAATAATTCGATCGATTGCCACCAATTCTGTGCGGCGAGCGGTGGCTACTGCGGCGTCTCCAGACCCAGGCGTATCAAACAGACGACCGCGACGCCGTTTCAACTTGGCAATCAGTTCGTTTGCCCGCGACCAACTCGAACGCGATGCCGCAGGAATCACGCGTGTTGACCGACCAAGCTTTCGATTCCACTGCGCTCGATGACGGCTGCGAATCGACGAGGAAATGATTTCCAATTCCAACTGCGCCGCTTCGAGTAACTCAAGCGAATCAAGCAACTGATCAGCCTGTTCCCGGCGGGACTCCACAAGAAGATCGTCATCTTCCCGGCGAAGATCGTGGGCGATGGCCATCGCCATCGCGCTGGCTCGACCCGGTTCATCACGGGACTGAGACCATGCTTCTACAACACTGTCACCCAAACCATGTGACGTCAGCCATTGGGACACAGCCTGTCCATCGCTCCCAATCGC
>CAZGFN010000027.1:0-32937 GCA_964524945.1 uncultured Isosphaeraceae bacterium | reverse complement strand
GCTCGCCTTGCCCTGATTGGCTACATGGCGCCCAATACGCTGGGCGGCCCCGCTGCCTGCATAGCCGCCGGTACCACTGCCATCAGTCCGAAGTTCGGCATAGTCGACGTAGTAGATGATGCCATCACCGTTGCCATTGTCGCCGCATCCAATCGCGATGTACAGATCTGCTTCGAATCCCGCATCGAAGGTCAGTCCATTCCCGTTGCCATCGTCGCCCATTCGCTGAAGCGCTCCCAAACTGATGTCTGGGTTGATGCCTAGGATGCGGTTTTGTCCCCCATCGCGAGCGTCGATGAAGATCTCGAGTTTGTTAAAGTTGCTCTCTAGATTGCCACCGAAGTGCAGGAAGAGGCTTCCCCCGGCGATGGTGGCCGAGGCGACGTCCAACTCGGATCCGTTGGCATACCCGGCGTGACCATCACTGGAATCACCAAAGTTGGTACTCGTGTTCTGAAACGCGATCTGGTCGCCATAGGCGGAATCAAGAGTTCCATCGACAGTGGGGATACCTGCATTGGCGGCGGTGGCGCCGAGCCCGATAGACAGTATGGAATACAACAAGGTTCGCATGACGATCTCTCCCTTTGCTCGTCGGAGGGGTTGCACAGCGTTGGCCCTCTCTCAGAGCCTTCGCAGAGATCCCCAGCCTAAGTCCATGGGCCTCATGTGACCATACAAAACTTTGCACTAGCGGTAAGATGCAGGTTCATAGGCGGATTTAAGGTATTCAGACACCTGAAAGGGCGGGATTGGTAGTGGTGACCGAGTGCAGGTCCCACTGAATCCACTTCAGGGGCTGCTGGACGTCTTTCCGATCACTTGGGTGAGTGGGTACGCTTCGCCCTCTTGGTGCCGGATCGGTACTGGTGCCGTCAAGGGACAGTCAAGCAATGGCCAATGTCGTACTCGATGGCATAACAAAGACCTACCCCGGGCCAGTCGTGGCGGTGCAGCCGTGCGACTTGGTCATTCCCGATGGGCAGTTCACCGTGCTGGTGGGGCCCAGCGGGTGCGGTAAGAGCACGACGCTTCGCATGATTGCCGGACTCGAGTCAATCACTGGAGGCACGGTCCGTATCGGCGATCGCATCGTCAACGATGTGCCGCCCAAGGACCGCAACGTGGCGATGGTCTTTCAAAACTACGCTTTGTACCCGCATCTCTCGGTCGATCGGAATCTACGTTTCCCACTGGAGCGCCGCCGCGAGACCAGTGCATGGAAGTCACTGGTATCCACCAGCGAACGTGCCGCACGGGAAGCAGAGTCCACCGCAATCGATGCGCGAGTCGATGACGTTGCCAAGCAACTGGAGATCGACGAGTACCGCCATCGTTTTCCACGTGAACTCAGTGGTGGGCAGCGACAGCGAGTGGCGCTTGGGCGTGCGCTCGTGCGTGATCCGGAGGTGTTCCTGCTCGACGAGCCACTGAGCAATCTCGACGCAAGGCTGCGTCTGGCGATGCGGAGCGAGTTGCGGCTTCTGCACCAACGATTGGGCGCCACGATGATTCACGTCACACATGATCAAGAAGAAGCGATGACGCTGGGCGATGTGCTGGTGGTCATGCACGATGGCGTGATTCATCAGGTGGGCTCACCCGACGAGATCTACGATCGTCCCGTCGATCGCTTTGTAGCCTCGTTCATCGGCACACCGCCGATGAACTTCATCGACGGCGCTGTGAGCAATGGTGTGTTCACCTGCGAGGACGGTGAAACGATTCCTGTGCCGGGCCTGTCGCACGAAGGGTCTGCGGTGCTGGGCATCAGGCCCGAGGCGATCGGGTTTGGGCAGGGCGCGATTCGCGGTGTGGTTGAAACGGTAGAGCGGCTGGGTGACCGCATGGATGTCGTGATGACGGGGCTGGGCGGCACGATGACAGCCCGTGTCAGCGTGAGCGACCCGATCGCGGCGGGCGAGGTGTGCTCGTTTGAAGTGAGTCATGTTGGCGTGCACGTCTTTGAGCCTGGCGATGTGGGCGCACGCGTGTCTTGAATTCAACACAGGTGGAGTTAGGTCATGGCGCAGGGATGGGTTTTTGAATGCAGCGAGTGCCAGTACGCGCTCGAGGCCTGGTCTGATGGGAATCCCTACTACTACGACATGGGAGGCAAGCTAGTTGTACAAATTATCCATCCTGACCCTGACACACTGGAAGTGCAGCGACAGCGAAAGATCTACGTGTACCACCCCTCGCAACCAAAGTGGCCGATCGTCGGCAACGATGTGCGTCATATCTGCCTGGACTGCGGTCGCAAATTCTATGTCGACATCGTTGGATTGGAAGAAGTCGATGATCGCCACGTGCCCCCGCCGTGCATCAGGTGCGACGGTCCCAACGTGGTTGCCCTCTGGGACCTGCAAGGTCGGACGTGCCCGAAGTGCCGCAGAGGACAATTCGGTTCCGACCCGGACTCATGCATGATTTCGTAGGGACGCCACTATCGCAGAATGGTTGCCACCACCGTATGGCCGTGGATGATGTTTGAACCGGCAATCGGTCCGAATTCACCTGCGGCGAAGAAGCCAGCCATCGGCGGACTTTCGAGCCGTCCCCGAATGATGGCCGTGTCGTGCCCGACACTTCCGAACAGTTGCTCGCCACGGCCATTGCAGGTGGTGACAAAGGCACCAAGCGGCGGCTCGTGTACTTGCTGCCCATCGAGCAGCAATTGCAAATCTTCGTGGGCGGCCTGCGCATCACGCAGGTGCAGTTGAATGGTTTGGCCGACGCGAGGCAACTCACTCACGGCGATGGCCTTCTTGTCCTTATCCACACCAAGTACATTGCGCACCACAAAGTCGCCGCGGCCGAGGCGTTTTTTTCCTGCGTCGAGCGCGCGGCCGATCAGCAAGCCTCCGCTGAGCAGTTCCCGCTCCTGATCGGGTAATTCCGAGAGCACATCGTGCACTGTGTCGAGCGCCGGACGGCCAGCGAGCCCGGTTAGTACATTGCCGTCACAACTTGTGACGACGATCGGTGGACCAACGGGGCGACATCCTTGGCTTACGACCGTGTCGACTTGCAGATCACCTGAGATCGTCAACCCAATACCGCCAGCATCCTGCACGACGTCGTCGAGGATCAGTCGATTGCACGAGGGTTGTGAAGCGCCCGACAGGAGTCCCCCGGTGACGGGTAGAAAGTGCGATCCACCGAGGCAGCCGCCGATGGCCGGGAGCATGCGGGTTGATGGTGTGCTGAAAGGATCCGCCAGCATGAGGACACACCGCGTGTCCGATGCGGCATCGATGCGTGCCGCCAACGCGTCCGGTTGAGATAGTGGAACCGGGTCCCATGGGCTGGTCCGCCAGGGCGAGAGTCGAATGTGTCGATGTTCGGAGCGGAAGCGCATCGCCAGCACCGACATACCCGCAACGCCTTCAAGTTCGCGGTCGTCACCGAGCACTGACTCAGCCGTTGCGGCGAGCAGATGACCGGGAATGAGCATGCGGCGGAGATCATTGCACGCCTCTGGCAGCGCCGCGGCGTGGTGGAAGGTCGCCATCAGAATGATCAGATCGGGCGAGCGGGCTTCCATTGCATCGTGCATGGCAGTTGCAAGTTCATCCGCGGCGGTACGGGTGTCATGATGTTCGGAGGTGGCCGACGCGATGGTGGCGTCGTCGCCGGCATTGATAGTGGTCGTGAGCATCGGAGGCAATGGTAGGGGGCCGTGCCACGGCGAGTTGCGTACCATGGGCGGTCTTATGAGTACGGCGACGACAACCAGCCCCGATCTTGCCCTGAAAGCCGACCACTGCATGGCGAAGGGGATGGAAGCGGTGCGGGGATTGCAACGCGAAGATGGCCATTGGTGTGGCTTGCTTCAGGGCGATTCTATTCTGGAGAGCGAGTACCTCCTTATGAAGTTCATCCTCGGCCAAGAGGATGAACCCATGCGTGATGGAAGTGGACGCGACACCCTCGAACGCATTGCCGCTGGCTTGCGGCGCCAGCAGCGCGGTGACGGAACGTGGGGGCAGTACCCCGGTGCAGATATGGATCTTAGCGCCACCGTCAAGGGATATTTTGCATTGAAACTCATGGGTGACGATCCCGATGCCACACACATGGAAGCAGCGCGGGACGCGATTCTGGCCGCCGGTGGTGCTGAAGGCATCAATACCTTCAGCATGTTCTATCTCGCTGGCTTAGGGCAGGTGTCTTGGAAGGCCGTCCCGGCGATTCCACCAGAGATGATCTATCTCCCGCGGTGGTTCTACTTCCACCTTAGCAAGGTGAGTGCGTGGACCCGCACGATGATTCTGCCCTTGTCGATTCTCACCGCACTGCGTCCGGCACGTGTGTTGCGGCCCGAGCAATGCATCGATGAACTTTTTGTCAGTCAACGAGCACGCCACTCACTCGGGCAGACCGTTGTGGCGCCTGCCTTCTGGTCCTTCTTTTTTAAGTCCATTGATCGCACGCTCAAAGTGCTTCATTACATCGGCACGAGTCCGCTGAGACGGCGGGCCATTAAGAAGTGCGTCGCGTGGGTGCTGGCGCGGGCGACTCAAGATGGTCCGGCCGCTACCGACGGACTCGGGGCCATCTTTCCGGCAATGGTTTACACACAGCTCATGCTCAAGGCCGTGGGTCGATCGCGAGATGACCAAGATGTGCATCGCGCCGAGAAGTCTCTCGATGACCTTTTGGTCGAGCAATCTGACGGCGATGACCGGTGGATCATGGTGCAGCCGTGTTTCAGCCCGGTGTGGGATACGGGGTATACGCTTTACGCGCTCACGGAGTGCGGCCTGCGGCAGGGCGATCCAAGCCTTGACGCGGCAACAAAGTGGCTGCTTGAGAAGGAGTGTGCCTTCCGTGGCGACTGGGCTGACTCCGTCACGCTTCCCGATGACGCTACAGGCTGGTACTTCGAGTACCACAATTCGTGGTATCCAGACGTTGATGACACGGCACAGATCGCGATGGCGTTGCACCGAACGGGTTCCCCAGCGGCGTGCGCAGCCGGTAGGCGTGGCGTCAAGTGGCTGCTTGCCATGCAGAACGGCGACGGCGGGTGGGCGGCCTTCGATCGCACGAAACATCGCCAAATTCTTGAGTACATCCCGTTTGCAGACCACAATGCGATGCAGGATCCATCCTGTCCGGACATCACCGGTCGCATTCTGGAGTGCCTGGCCTGGCACGACTACACGACTGGCCATGACGTTGTACAGCGGGCGTTGCGGTACATCGAGTCATGTCAGACTTCCGATGGCGCGTGGATTGGTCGCTGGGGTGTGAACTATCTCTATGGCACGTGGCAAGCATTGCTCGGTCCGATTCGATGCGGTGTTGATCCTGCTCAGAACTGGGTGCAGCGTGCCGGTGAGTGGGTCAAGTCTTGTCAGCAATCTGATGGGTCCTTTGGCGAGACGGCCGATTCATACATCGACCCATTGCTTAAGGGGCACGGCATCAGCACTGCAAGTCAAACGGCCTGGGGTGTGATGACGCTCATGGAGATCTTCGGAGCAGACGATCCAAGTGTTGCCAAGGCCATTGAGTGGCTTTGCAAAACGCAGCTCGACGAGGCTGCTGCGGCTGATCCCATACGCAACCCCGATGGCGACCCGGCCGGGTCATGGTGTGAATTGGAGTACACAGGAACGGGCTTTCCCAAGGTCTTCTACCTGCGATACCACATGTACCGGCTGTACTTCCCATTGATGGCTGTGGCGCGGTACGTGACGTTGACTCGCCCCGGAGTTCCCGGGCAGAGTCAGAAGGGCGCGGTTGAGTCGAATGCAACCACGTGACCGGTCGCCGGATGCGTGAATCCAAGCGTCGTCGCGTGCAGACATAGCCGCGTCGCCATGGCAAGACCCTCGGGTGGAGCATAGAGATCATCACCGAGGATGGGATGTCCGATGTGGAGCAGGTGCAGCCGTAGTTGGTGTGAACGACCGGTCCGCGGTGTGAGTTGAAGCCGCGATCGATCGCCGAGCCGCTCTAGCACGCGCCACCGAGTTTGCGATGGGCGACCTTGCACGGGGTCGATGCACTGGCGGGGGGGGTGGTCTAGATCCTTGCGAATGGCCGCGTCAATCTTGCCTGAGTCTTCGATGGGTTCACGCAGCACCAATGCCTCATATCCCTTGCTTGTTTCTCGCTCTTGAAACTGAACGCTTAGATGGCGATGTGTTGCTGCATCAAGTGCCAGCACGATGACGCCGGAGGTGTCGCGATCGAGTCGATGCACGATGCGAATGCCCGGAAATTGCTCGCCGGCACGTGCGACGAGGCAATCGGCCTTCTCGGGCCCAATACCCGGGACAGAGAGCAGTCCTGTGGGTTTATCAAACACGACGATGTGATCGTCGCAGTGCAGTACCGGGGGCAGTCCCGGAGGTGGAGTTGGTGCGTTCGTGTCGTGGGGCATGTGTGGAGCGTATCGTAGAGGGTTGATGTTGATTCGACTGCTTCTACTTCTATGCATGTTGCTGGTGTCGCTCGGTGGCTGCGACACTAAGCGGATTGAGTATCGCCGCCGTTCTGTTCTAGAGCGCCACTATGGCAAGCAGGTTGGCGATACGCGGGTTCTCTCGGACGGCACGGAGATCCGCTACCTCGATTCCCCCATACAGTCGCAACAACTCGCTGCTGGCGAGCAGGTCATCGGTGCACAGCGGACACAAATTCGTACGGAGTCCGAAGACGGCACGGTGACACTCAATCAGGTACTCCCGATGCACGTGGTATCAAATCTGCATGAGTGTCTACGACGTAGTGAGTACCGGCTGATTTATGAACAGATCATCAGTGCTAATCAGCGAGGCTGGTATCAGTCGCAGGGTGAAGGGGGCTATGAACAGTTTCTTCGGTGGTTTCAAGTCAACCGCGAGGAGCTGGCCAAAATGCTCAATCGCATGAAGGCCGGCGAAGTTTTTGGCGACACCAACGTGGAGATTGGTAGGGGGTGGGGGCGAGTCACGCTTCGGCGGCACGTAGCGGGTGACTTTAAGTACAGCACAATCGAACTTGTGCAGGACGGCAACCAACTACGGCTGCAAGACATTCGCTGACGCGGTGCTACTCAGAGACCGCAGTTTCTTCGGACTTGTCCTCATTAGTACTCTTGGCCGGGAGCAGTTCGCTCTTGAAGGCCAAGTGGTCTGCGCCTTCTTCGTGCGACACAAGAATCATCTGGCCTTGGCCGTATTCGCCACTGAGTAGCGACTCAGCCAAGGCATCTTCGATGTAAGTGCTCAACGCACGACGCAATGGACGGGCACCGAAGTCGGGGTTGTAGCCCTTGTCGATGAGGAAATCCTTGGCGGGGCCGTTGAGTTCCAGATCCATGCCCTTGTACTGCAATCGTTCACGTACCTTGGCAAGTTCCAGATCGATGATGTGGTACAGGTCGTCCTTGAGCAATGGGCGGAACACGATGGTGTCGTCAAGCCGGTTGATGAATTCAGGCCGGAAGAATTTTTCGATCTCGCTCATGAGCGAAGAGCGAATCTTCTCGTAGTCCTGGACATCTTCACGCTTGCCAAAGCCAAACCCGCCGCCGCCCTTGATGAGGTCGGCGCCGATATTACTCGTCATGATGATGATGCAGTTCTTGAAGTCGATTCGTCGACCGAAGGAGTCGGTCAATCGGCCCTCCTCCATGATTTGCAGCAGCATGTTGAATACGTCCGGGTGCGCCTTCTCAACTTCGTCGAGCAGCACGACGGCATAAGGGCGTCGGCGGATCTTTTCGGTGAGTTGTCCACCTTCGTCATAGCCGACGTATCCGGGAGGGGCACCAACCAGCCGCGAGACGGTGTGCTTCTCCATGTACTCGGACATGTCCAAGTAGATCATGGCATCTTGATCGCCAAACATGAACTCACTAAGCGCTTTGGCCAGCAGCGTCTTGCCAACGCCCGAGGGCCCTACGAAGAGGAAACTGCCCATCGGGCGATTTGGGTCCTTCAAGCCACTACGTGCCTTTCGGATGGCGCGCGCGACTTGTGTGACTGCATCGTCTTGGCTGATGACCATGCGGTGCAATTCTGTTTCCAGTTGCAACAGTCGGGCCGACTCTTCTTGTTCGAGTCGAGTCAGCGGCACGCCGGTGATCTTGGACACGGTCTCGGCGATGGTGTCACCGTCGACGGTTCCGGCGACTTCGCTCATGCGATCTCGCCACTCGCGTTGCACCTTGTCCTTTTCAGCACGAGCCTTCTCGGCTTGATCTCGCAGGTTTGCAGCCTTCTCGTAGTCGGCTTCCTTGACCGCGTTTTCCTTGGCCACCGTGAGTTGCTCGATGCGACTCTCCAAATCGGTGAGATCCGGCGGCTTTGACATGCTTCGCAATCGCACCATGGCACCTGCCTCGTCCAGAACATCCAGCGATTTGTCTGGCTGGACGCGGTCAGGCATGTAACGGCTCGACAGTTCTACGGCCTCAATGATGGCATCGTCGGTGATCTGAACACGGTGGTGCTCTTCATACTTGATTCGCAGTCCCTTGAGAATTTCAACGGTCTGTTCGGTATTGGGTGGTTCGACCGTGACGGACTGGAAGCGACGCTCCAGGGCAGAGTCCTTCTCGATGTACTTGCGGTACTCATCGAAGGTCGTCGCGCCGATGCACTGCACCTCCCCACGAGAGAGTGCAGGCTTGAGCACATTGGAAGCATCGATCGCACCCTCAGCACCACCGGCCCCGACCAGCGTGTGCAGTTCGTCGATGAACAGGATGATGTTCTTGGCACGGCGGACTTCATTCATGACCGCCTTGATGCGTTCTTCGAACTGTCCGCGGTACTTGGTGCCTGCCACCATCATGGCCAGGTCCAGCACCACGACGCGTCGATCATGCAGCAGATCGGGAACAATTTGCCCGACGATTTGCTGGGCGAGTCCTTCTACGATGGCGGTCTTGCCGACACCCGCTTCGCCAAGGAGCACGGGGTTGTTCTTGGTGCGGCGGCACAGGATCTGCACGAGTCGTTCGATTTCCTTGGCTCGTCCAATCACCGGATCGAGTTCGCCGCCGCGGGCCATCTCGGTCAGGTCGCGGCCAAAACTATCCAGTGCCGGCGTCTTGCTCTTTCCACGTCGTGGTGTGGCTTGGGGCGAACCCCCATCAACTTCGCCGATCTCTTCGACTTCCTCGGGTTCCAGTCCGGCGCCGAGCAAGTTGAGGACTTCTTCGCGTCCTTCCTCGAGTTTGACACCCAAATTCATGAGGACCTGCGCGGCAACGCCATCTTGTTCACGAAGGAGGCCAAGTAGCAAGTGCTCAGTCCCGACGTAGTTATGGTTCAGGTTGCGCGCTTCCTCGATGGCGTACTCGAGTACTTTTTTAGCACGCGGCGTTTGAGGCAGCTTGCCCATCGTCACCATTTCTGGGCCGCTCTTGACAAGTTTTTCGACTTCGAGTCGTACCTTGCGGAGGTCGATATCCAAGGCCTTGAGGACGTTGGCACCCACCCCCGAGCCTTCCTTCACCAGACCAAGCAGGATGTGCTCGGTGCCGATGTACTCGTGGTTGAACCGCTGGGCCTCTTGGTTGGCCAAAGCCATGACCTTGCGGGCTCGATCTGTGAGGCGTTCGAACATCGGGCTACTCCGAATCTCTGAAGTGCTTGGGGACAGGTCCTTGTGTCGCTATCGACGCGATACAAGGGGCGTTCCAGTCTATTCGGAAGTAGGCTTCAAGTGGGCAATAAGGGCGGCTCAACATCTCAGCACGGCCTATTGGACGACATGAGCCGATCCTGCGGTTCAGCCTGCCAAGCGGCCATCCACCAGATGCAGTGACCGATCGGCTTGATCGGCAATCGACTGATCGTGTGTGACCATGACCATTGTCAGGCCCTGAGCGTGGGTTTCCCGCAGTAACTTGAGAATATCGCTGCCGGTGTGCTCGTCCAGGTTACCAGTGGGCTCATCGGCCAGCAGGATCTCCGGGTCGTTGACCAAGGCGCGGGCGATGGCCGTTCGCTGCCGTTCGCCGCCGGATAATTCTCGCGGACGATGGTGTAAACGATGCCCCAGGCCAAACCGGTCCAATAGATCTCGGGCCCGCGACTGGGCCGCGGAAGACCCAACGCCGCCGGGGACCAGACCCGGGAGGAAGGCATTCTCCAGCACTGTCAATTCTGGCAGCAGGTGGTAGAACTGGAAGACAAACCCAACTGTGCGAGCTCTGTATCGATCAAGCGCCCGATTTCGAAGCGATAACAGGCGGCGGCCATCGTGAATGACATCGCCTTTGTCTGCGTCGGGGCGGTCAAGTCCTCCAAGCAGATGCAGCAAGGTGCTCTTTCCAGATCCACTTGATCCTCGGATGGCCAAAAACTCGCCGTGCTGGACGTCGACATCACATCCGCGAAGCACCGGCACATCAACACGTCCAAGTCGATATGTCTTATGCAGATTGGTGGCTTGCAGCAGTGGGTTACTCATAGCGAAGTGCTCCCACCGGATCGATGTCGGCGGCGCGGGCAGCTGGAATAGCAGCGGCGACGACGCTGCAGATTGCCGCGCCCGCAGCAGCGATCCAAGCCGATCCCCAGTCAACATCACTTGGAACTTCGGTGAAGTAGTACACCGCCGGGTCCCACAGCACGACGCCTCCGGCTTGTCGAAGCAGTAACTCGCCTGTACCCAGCCCACCCAACACGATGACGCCAAGTGCGCCCAGCAGCAATGGCAGCAGCCGTCCTGTACTCCACAGGCTGATGCACCAGATGAGTACGACAATGCCTGCGGCGATGAGAAGCACCCCCAGCCACAGGGGGGGCTGGGTGAGTCCATCATGAATGGACGGCATGTTGGTGGTGACCAGCCATCCAAGTGCCACGCCCAGCAGCGACCCCAATACACCTACGGCCAACCCGTACAGCAGGAAGATCCAGACAATGCCCATACGTGAGGCCCCAACACTCCGGAGGATGCCGATGTCACGTGTCTTCTCGTAGACGATGGCCCAGAAGATCGCCACGATCAGCGCGCCCGACACGAGGTATACGATTGAAAATAGTGTTCGCATCAGTTCGCGTTCTTTTTCAATCGGTCCGATGAAGGATGCGTTCTGTTGTTCCCAGGTCAGGATGTTGAGGCTTGGGTCAAGCCCGAGCGTGGGTGGTTGCTCAAAGGGGTGGTGTCGCTGAGAGAATGTGCGATACGCGCCTTCGACGGCGTGCTGCAGTGTGACAGGGTCAATTCCGTCGGCAGCGCGGACTAGCACCATTGTGGCGCGGGCCGGCGATGTCCCAACCACCAGATTCGGATCGTCCTCATCAACGAGTTCGGCTCGATCTAAATGCGTCATCCGTTGCACGATTTCCAGCGGAACCATCAATCGCGTCTTGTCGATCAAGTAGACGCCCGAAGAGAACTCATTGGCAAAGGGCAACACCACACTTTCGGGTTCAAGCAACCCGCCTCTACTATCAATTGGCATGGTGGTCAGCGTGCCCTCGAAGCGTGGCATCCACCAGTATCCATCTTGCAGGATCTCATAGGTCCCTTCACTCGTTCGAACGTTGGCTTTGGACACGTGGCGTCCTGGCACCATTGCAGCTCGGCCGTTCCGCATGAGCGTGAGTCCATCTTTCGTGATGGTGTCAGCATCGGTGAGCCGTTGGTCACGTGACATTAGTTCAGCCCAGACCTGAGGATCGATGATGTTCTGCGCAACATCGGGTCTCGAGGCAAGCCACTTTAGTCGCATGGCCCACTCTTCTTCGTTGCGATCCGCGGCGATGGCCAGCACTGTGTTGGCGTCGGCATCGTCGAGTTCGCCATGATCAGTGGCTTGCAGGAGTGAGACGCGAGCGTCTGTGTTCATGGATGCGGCGAGTTCAACAGCATTGGCCTTGATGAGATCTCGCTGCAACAGCGCTACAGATTCTTCGGGGACGGCGGACCATTGCAATGTGTCGGCAAAACCAGTCACGTCTGAGAACGACGCCGGTTCGATGCCCCAGATTTGGACTTGCTCACTTTCCTTGGCATCGCCGGCTGGATACGGCATGCGGAGCAAGCCCCATGTGTCGACGACAGGGGTTGCTTCCTGGGCCTCGGGAAGTGCGCGGATGTCGTCAAGCAAAGCCCCGTAGTGGGGGATGCCCCGAATGGGGTAACTCACCACAACATCGCCCATGAGGGTGCGTCCCGAAGTGCGGACCATCTCAAGAAAGCCCGTCATCACCGATACGACGACGATGACCAGTGCGACGCACAGGGCAACGGCGACTACCGCCAGCAGTGGGATCATGCGGGTGGACAGGTATCGGCTCGTCAGAAGCGGCTGGTACATCGAGAGGGTCGGCATGATAGGCGTGCCGGGCGTAGGTTGGTGTTCGAGGCCTTCCAGAGGCTCGTGTGGTTCGGGGGTCGGTACCATTCACGCCCTATGTCGCCACTGGTGATCATCGCGTGGGTGCTTGGCATGGCTGCGGGCTTGAACGCACTGTTTTGGCTGTTATTCGCCGCGAGAATCAGCCGCATGATGGCCTCTGGCTTCTCGCTTCGCCACGGACTCCGATTGCCTGTGGACCCCAAGTCGGTGAGCATTGTCATTCCAGCACACAATGAAGATCGCATCATTCGCCGTTGCCTTGAGTCGATGCTTGCACAGAAGTGGGACGACTTGGAAATCATCGTTGTGGCAGACCGTTGCACTGACGACACCGAAGCGATCATTCTTGAACTGGCGGCCAATGACAAGCGGCTGAAGTTGATTCGAAACGAAGACTGTCCAGAGAATTGGGCTGGCAAGTGCCATGCGGTGCGTGTGGGGGCCGAGCAGGCTCGGGGCGAACTGCTTGCATTCATTGACGCCGACACGCAGGCCTCGCCGGATCTCATTCGAGCGGCGGTGGCCGAATTGCAGCGGCGTGATTTGGCCATGCTCAGCTTGCTGACCGATCTGACCTGCGAACATTGGTTTGAGCGAACGACTCAGCCAGTCGCGAGCATGGCGCTCATGGGCCTCTTTCCCCCTGATCGAGTCAACCGCGAAGGTTCAGGCCGAGCTTTTGCCAATGGTCAGTTCATGATGTTTGACCGTCAGTGGTATGAACAGATTGATGGGCACAATGCGGTCAAAGACGATTTGCTTGAGGACATCGCCTTTGCGCGTCGGTTGGTGCATCGTGAAGATGGCCGCGTGAACATTCTTCGCAGCGACGGCTTGCTTGGATGTTCGATGTACGGGGATTTTGAGGCTTTTCGCCGTGGATGGATGCGAATCTTTCTCGAGGCCACCAATCGCACGATCAAATTGCTTCGCAAGCAGGCAGCGCGGCAACTTGTGGTTGGGTGGATCTTGCCAGCGATCTCGTTGGCTGCGGTCATTGTCGGCTTGGTGCTTGTCATTGGCGATGCTCCGTCCCAGAACGATGTGTCGGCAGCTGGATTGGTGTCGTTATGGGGAGGTATTGGGGGGTTGGTCACACAGTTCGGAGCGATCGCCTGGTGTTATGCGATTGCCAAGCAACCATTGTGGACCGTGGTGTTGTTTCCAGTGGGTGCGTGGCACGTCTTTGGACTCATGCGGTGGGCCATTCGCGCGCTTCGTCAGGGCGAGGCAGTGAAGTGGGGCGGCCGGGAGTACGTGCTCAAAGCACGCGGCTGAGCGCGTGGTCAATCGGCTAGCGATTCTCGCCATTGATGCACATGGTCGCGATCGGTCATCATGTACGTCAGGGGCGTCACGGTGACGAAACCTTCGTTGAGCGCTTCGACGTCAGATCCTGCTGCGGTATTGGTGAACTGCATGCCTTGCCCAGCGGCCCAATAGTAGACCTGACCGGCCGGACTGATGCGTCGCTCAAATCCTTCTCGTAGAGGCGCGGCGTTCATTTCGACGACCCGAACCGGCGGCATGCTGGCATTGGGTGTTTCAATTGGGGGAATATTGACATTGAGCACTTCGTGTGGACCAAGTGTGCGGGTCGCCAAGATGCGATCAATCACCGTGCGGGCAATTTCCGCGGCGCGGTCCCATTGGATTTTGCTGCGGTCGCGAAGGTACAGGCTTACTGCGATGGACGGCACACCCAGAAAGGCCGACTCGATAGCCGCGGCGACGGTTCCTGAATACAAAATATTGATTCCAGCATTGGCACCACTGTTCATGCCGCTGATGGTGAGATCTGGCTGCGACCCTTCGCCGAAGGCTTCCGGCCACAGGTTGCGGATTGCCAGTTTGACGCAGTCGGCAGGCCGACCGTCGACGGCCATGCCCCCATACTCGGGCGTGACTTGAACAGATTCCACCATAAGCGGATCGGTATAGGTGATGCCGTGCCCAGCGGCGCTCTGCACTGTGAGGGGCGCGGCGGTCCAGACATCACCGAGACTACTGATGGCCGTGTGGAGCGACACGATGCCTGTTGCGTGGATGCCGTCGTCATTGGTGAGGAGAATCTTCATGCGAGTCGGCGTGGCCTGCTAGTTAAAGGTCAGTCGGAAGATGATTGGGATGGTTTTATCTTGGGTGAGCGTTTTGAGGTCCTTGCCCGTCGCGCTCCATCGAAAGAGCGATGTCTGAACGATCTCCTCGATCTTGGTCAGTCCGGCGGGCCCGGGGAACCAGCGCATACGTCCCTTGCGGCCTGGTCTTGGATCTGGTTTGCCAATGAAGACGCGGCGAGGTTTACCTCTGGCGTCGAACTCAATTTTCGCCACCAACGCGATTTGGCGGAACTGCATTTCTTGAAATGGCGTCAGTGTGGGCCGCTGCGTTCGCACACGCAGGCCTTGGGCTGCGACGGGTCGCCCGAGGTGTTTGATTTTAAGTTCGACTGTTGCGGTGGCGTCCGATTCACGGTCGGTGGACTCGGGTGCGGGCGGTCGATCTTCAACACCTTCGGCCTGTGGTCCTGGCTGGGGTGATTTGGGTCCAGGCTGTGGCGCGTTGTCACCACCCTCAGGCGTGGGCTGCGACTGCTCGGCAGGTGTTGGCGGCGTTGGTGGCTTCGGTGGAGTTGGTTCGACGGGCTTTGCTTTGGGGGGCGTAGGTTGTGGTGTCGCTTCTTCTGCCGGCTCGGGGGGTGGCGTTTCTGTTGGTGTTGGTGTTGGGCTTGGGGTTTTGGTTGGCTGAGGCTGCTCAGCGCTCGTCGGGTTGGGTGAGTCCGGGAGTGGCGGAGCCTCCACGGGCGATGGCGATGCAGCGGGCGGTGTGGGTTGCTCGGCAGGCTGCTCGCTTGGGGCTGGGGGCTGCACTTGTTCTTGCGGTGTGGTCTCGGGTTGTTGCTGCGCGGGTGGTTGAGGTTGGCCACCGCCACCGTCCGAGGCGCCGCTTATGGTGAATTGCGCTTGCTCGACATCGGCGAGCCGTGCCATGTGTTCTAGGTACTGCTCGTACCCAATCCATGTCAGTGTTGAGGCCTGTGACTCTTCGATGCCGAGTTTGACTTCGTCAGGCGGCGGTGGTGGTCGGAACTCCGGCGTGTCGGCGGCATCAACAGCAGCGGCTTCACTGTTTGACGCCGAGACCACTGCGGTTGTTGCAGGAATGATCACGATGGAGTTGACAAGAATCGAGACGACCATTCCGGTCCCCAGTCTCGCCTCATTTGATTTCATGGAGATTCTTCATTCACGGCTGGCGCAGGCGGTGCCATCGAGGGAGCGCCGACCAATTGGATGTCAATGCCGGCCCGGTGCAATCGGTCCCACGTGGCGGTGAGCAGGGGGCCTCGGTCTGTCGTGCTATCGCCTTCTTCGAGCACCAGATACACGACGAGTTCGGAGTCGTTGGCTTGGGCTTTTTCAATGGCTGGCAGTAGCCCATCAAGGCCGGTCAGTTCTTGTCCCACGTAGACGTTTCCGTCGAGCCGAAGCGTGACGGCGACCGCAGGGTTGGGTTCTGGCGACTTGCCCGATGCGTACGACTCCAGCGGCACGGGCAGCATGTCAATTCGGACCATCATCACCATGGCGTAGACGAAGAAAGTGAGAATGAGGAAGATGACGTCGATGAGCGGCATCAACTCAATGGTCATTTCCGGCTCAGAGCGTCGCAGCCGCAGCATGTCAGTCTTGTTCCGGTGCGCCCGGCCCCATGCCCAGTTGAATTTCTGCCAAGGCCGTCGTGACATCTTGAGCAAAGCCAAAGATGCGATCCAAGCCCGTCGCAATCATGGCTGACCAGATGGAGTCGTTGACCGAGCAGATCAACAGTCGCTTTTGGGCGGCGTCGAGCATCTTACGGATGCGCAACAAACTTCCTAGATTCGATGAGTTGACAGTGCCGACGTTCTGCAGATCGATGATGACGTGCGGCACCATGTCATCGCCGTTGTGGCGGATCTCATCGATTGAATCTACCAATGCGTCCATGTCTTCGGAGAACAACGGCTCGTCATTGAGCTCGGCGATGGTGATCGTGTCGGACCAGGTCTTGATCGGCATGGCCTATGGGCCTCCACGCGTTGGGCGAGTCAAGTTGACTCGACGTCGGGTTCTTTTGGCTCGTGATCTTCGTCGTCGACGATCTTGGCTGCGGCGACGACATGGTCACCGGACTTGAGGTTGACCAGTCGCACGCCCATTGTGTTTCGGCCGACTCGGCTGATGGACGCCACCGGGATACGAACCAGCATACCGCCCTCGCTCGCGAAAACCATGCCATCTGACTCCTGAACGCACCGAATGGAGACGACCGCGCCGTTTCGACCGGCCGTCTTGATGTCACGACGTCCCTTGCCTCCACGTGATTGTGGTCTTGTGGACCCATCTTCGCTTCGCACGAGGTACTCGGCCATGTCGGTTCGCTTGCCATACCCATTGCTCGTGACGGTGAGCAGATCGGCATCGTCCTTGGCGACGACCAGGCCTACAACATGATCAGCCTTGGCTAGATCAATGCCCTTGACACCTGCGGCCGTTCGGCCCATGGCGCGGGCGTCGGTTTCACAGAAGCGAATGGACATGCCCGACTCGGTGGCGAGGATGACGTGATTGTCACCACGGGTCGCCACGACTCGAACCAGATCGTCACCTTCCCGCAGGTTGATGGCATTGATGCCGGCAATGTTGATGTTCTGATAGTCCCGCAGCGCCGTGCGTTTGACCTTGCCTGATCGGGTGGCAAAGAGCAGGAATGCATCTGGCTTGTGGAAGTCATCAATGGGCAGACACGCCACGACACTTTCGTTGCCCCGCAGGCGAATCAAGTTGATGATGGCTCGACCTTTGGCCGTACGCGCTGCTTCGGGAATTTGCCACACTTTGAGTTTGAACACGCGACCGAGATTCGTAAAGCACAGCAGGTCGTCATGCGAGTTGGCGGTAAAGAGGAGTTCTGTAAAATCCCCTTCGGTGGCCGTGCTGCCCTTGACGCCTCGCCCACCGCGTTGTTGTTCGCGGTAGGTTTCGGTTGGAAGTCGCTTGATGTACCCCTTATGGGTCACGGTTACGACCACATGGTGTTCTGGGATGAGGTCGCCAATGTTGTAATCGTCGACTTCACTGTCTTCGATGGTCGTCTTGCGAGGTGTGCCGTAGGTGTCACGAATCTCCACGCAGTCCTCACGGATGATGTCGAGAATGCGCTGCTCATCTGAGAGGATGAGATCGTATTGCTCAATCTTCTCAACCAGCACCGAGTAGTCAGCCACAAGTTTTTCGATTTCCAGACCAGTGAGTTGGATGAGCCGCAACGCTCCGATGGCATCGGCCTGCACTCGACTGAGAATGGTGCCTTCGCGGCCACATCGGTCCATGAGCATCGCTGGGATTATGGCGGCGTAGGCATGGTTGGCGGCGATGCAGAATCGTCGTTCCATCAACTTGCCGATGGCTTCTTCGCGTGTGCGGCACGACCGAATCAGCCTGATGACTTCGTCGATATCACAGACGGCCATGATGAGGCCTTCGAGCCGGTGGGCTTGCTTGCGGGCTTCGCGAAGCAGATGCTCGGTGCGTCGGCGGACGACGTTGCGGCGATGGTCGATGAAGCAATCGATCAGTCGACGCAGACCCATGGTGCGAGGGCGTCCGCGATCCAGCGCGATGTTGATGATCGACACGGTGCTTTGCAGCGGCGTGTACTGATAGATCTGTCGCTCGACGACATCCGGGTCAGCCCCGCGTTTGAGTTGGACGACGATTCGGGTGCGGTGTTTCTTACCCGAGAAGTTCTTGATGTCCGCGATGCCCTGAATGCGGTCATTTCTGGCCGCATCGACCATGCGATCGATCAGGTTGTTTTGCACAACTTGATATGGGATCTCATCGATGACGATGCAGGCTCGCCCTTTGATGTTCTCGTGGTGCACCTTGCCTCGGACGATGACGCGAGCACGCCCTGTGGCATAGGCATCAGCGATGCCCCGGCGTCCGATGATCACCCCACCGGTGGGGAAGTCCGGGCCAGGAATGATTTCCATCAGCCCGGCAAAGTCGGTTTCAGGCTCGTCGATCACCTTGATGATGCCGTTGCACACCTCGGTGACATTGTGCGGAGGCATTGAACAAGACATGCCCACCGCAATGCCGCTGGAACCGTTGACGAGCAGATTGGGGAAGCGTGACGGAAGCACCGTTGGTTCGGTGCGAGTCTCGTCGTAGTTGGTGATGAAGTCGACCGTGTCGAGTTTGATGTCCTGCAACATTTCCGTTGCGGCCTGCGTGAAGCGTGCCTCGGTGTATCGCATGGCGGCAGGCGGGTCACCGTCGATCGATCCAAAGTTGCCTTGCTTGTCGATCAGCGGGACGCGCATCTTCCAGTCCTGGCCGAGATTGACCAGCGTTGGGTAGATGACCGACTCGCCGTGCGGGTGATAGTTCCCCGACGTGTCGCCCGAGATCTTGGCACACTTTCGATGCTTGCGCCCCGGCGACAGGTTCAGATCATTCATGGCCACAAGAATGCGTCGCTGCGAAGGCTTGAGACCATCCCGTACGTCAGGTAGTGCGCGATCAGTAATCGTCGACATGGCGTATGTCAGGTAGCTGGTGTGTAGCTCCTGATCGACGCGCTGTTCGATCACGTGGCCGATATTTGGTTTGTCATCCCCTTCCACGGGACGCGTGTCATCGGTCATCAAAACGGTGTCCTTGCAAGCTCGCGCGGTCTACGGGCCAACAGGCCCGTGGACACCGCGATTCACGTCCCCGCATTGTAGTTGCAATGGCCTCTCAGCGGGGCGATTTGGACGGCTTCAGGGGCGTGTCGCGAGCATCAAAAACTCACGGTTTCCTTGCTTACCACCGCGGCTGCTCTTTCCGCCACGGATGGGCGAAATCGTCGTACCCAGCGATCGCAGTCCGAGTCCTTCGAGGCTGTCAACCACCGCGTCGAGCATCTCCTGTGCCACCTCGTCGTTGAGTCGTCCTTGGCGAAGTTCGGCGCGACGCCGCTGTTCATCCAATTCATAGTGGGGCTTGACCAGTGAGATGATCTGGCCCTGCTGAGCAAGCCACTTCATTGCTGCTGGGAGGGCGTGCCGCTGGGGTGTCCACCCCAGATCGACCACTACCAAGTCCACCAATGGATCGGGCGGATCGGCGTGCAGAGCGTTGGTGCGTTCGCGGACTTCGACCCGCTCATCTTGGCGAAGTTTCCACGCCAGCGTGCCGTAGCCAGTGTCGACCGCAATAACCGAGGCTGCCCCGCGTCGCAGGAGACAGTCGGTGAACCCCCCGACATTGCTTCCAAAGTCGGCGCATCGCAGCCCCGTGGGATCGACATTGAACGTATCCAGCGCATGTCGCATCTTTTCGCCAGCGCGCGATACCAATGGCGTTTGATCGTCGGTCACGCGATTCCAACGACCGCAATGCCCGCGGCGTCGGCGGCGGCGATGACCGCGGGGCGATCGGCCAATAGCACTCGGTTGGCACCGATGGCCAAACAGCCACATCCGGCGGTGCGGAGTCGCGCGATTGTGTCAGGACCGATGGTCGGCACATCGGCGCGTCGATCATGATTGTCCGAGGCAGTCTTGAGCAGTGTCCATCCTTTAGCGCGGCAAAGTTCGCCAGCGCGATCGATCATTCGATCGGTGCCTTCGACTGCTTCCACCGCGATGATGTCACCTTCGCGGATGGCCATGCACTGTCCAACGCCCAGGCTCGTGACCTGTTGCAGCACCGGCCAGCCCTGGGTGATGTCCGCCAACTGCGTGGAAGACGGCGAGGCGTCGCCCATGACGCCTTGGGTGGCGAGGTGTTCTTGCAGGTGTGTAGTCGAATCGATGAGTCGTACTCCGCCGAGGGCCAGTTCGTCTGCGACCGCCGCGAGCACCGCGGCGTCGCCTCGATCGTGTCGCAGGCGACGATACCACAGTCGGATGGCACGCCAATCAGGGATGTCTCGCACAACGCGAAACGGGTCGTGCATGCGGGTCTTGTCGACCCGGCCAATCATGACCGCATCGCTGGCACCCCATCGGCGGAGGCGACGAATCCAACCTCCGGGTCGATAGAGGGATACCTGCGCGTAGTGATCGCAGCAGTCGCGGAGTTCCGCGTGGGCGTGACCACGAAAGGCCACGCACATCACACTGTGTCCGTCGCGTCGCATGCCTTGGGCGACGAGCACAGGTAGTCGGCCTTCTCCCGCGATGAGTCCGATGGGGGCTGCCATGTGGTGAGCGTACGCTAATCAGGCCCGGAGGGAACCATTCTGGTTGGGTCAACCAAGCCTCCGGGCGTTGCGAGCAGGCGTTCGACGGCGGCTACGGGGTCGTCTTCGACGATGATCAGATCGCGTGCCGAGGCGCGGACAAATTGCTGCTTCACGAGGTCATCGAGCATCGCCAGAAGCGAGTCCATCGCGCCATCGATATTGATGAGGCCGATGGGGCATCCATGTTCGGCCAGTTGTCGTCCCACCAGCGCTTCAAAGAACTCTTCGAGCGTGCCCAGTCCACCTGGCAACACAAGAATTCCGTCTGCCTGTTCGAGCAACAGTCGTCGGCGTTCTCGCATGGTTTGGACGACGATCAATTCGTCACAAATGTCACTGGCTTGTTCAAGCTCGACCAGTCGCTCGGTGATGATGCCCGTAATCTGACCGCCTGCTTCTTTGGCACCCTTGGCCACCGCGCCCATCAACCCAACGCTGCCACCTCCGTAGACCAGCCGAATGCCACGCTCTCCCAACGCTGTGCCGACAAGTTCAGCAGCAAAGTGCAATGAGCGTGAAGCACGGGTTGAAGAACTGCAATAGACGGTGATGGTTTCCATGGCGGTGTGTTAGTCCCGTGCTTCTTGGATTGCGTCGAGCACTTGTTCGGACGTATAGAAATCGCCGATGAAGACCTGCGATCCGTCGGGCGAGAAGACCACTAGAAGCGGAATCTGATGACGACCAACTTTATGGAGCATCTCGTTGCCCAAGGTGTTGTTGCCGGTGAGGTCGACCTTGATCGGCTCCACATCCGGCGCAGCCATTGCATCGGCGACCGTGTCGGTTGACAGCACGGTTTCCTCAAGTGCCTTGCAGTTGAGGCACCACTCCGCGGTGAATTCCATGACGACGATTTTGTCTTCATCGAAGGCTTTTTGTAGGGTTTCTGGTGTGTACCACACCCACTTGATGGGTCCATGATCGGTCAGGCCAACGGCCATGAAGATGCCCGCCGCGGCGATCAGCCCGCCTAGGCTGGTCATCCAGAACCGCCACATTACAGCGTGTTCTGGCAGACGGAAGTCGGTGGGCTTGTGCGCTTCCATTTCACGGTCGGGCGCTTTGCCCGCAGTGAGTTTCCAGGTTTTGATCACTAGCCAAGCGCCGGCTACGACGACGACAGCGGCGACCACCCACCAGTACGCTCGGCTCGGTGGTTGTGGCGGCTGGGCCAGCAGCCCGCTCATACCAACACCCACAAAGTACGCCGCCGCAGCAAGCATTAAGAGCCCCATGATCTGCTTGATCAGTTCGCTTGCAGGGCCAGCCTTGGGCATCTTGTCGGTGAGTTTTGGAAAGGCCGACAGCACCAGATAGGGCAGCCCCATACCAATGCCGATGGCCGCAAAGGTCACCATCGTAATGGCCGGTGATTTGGTGACAGCCCAGGCCATCGCAGCGCCCATCAGTGGGGCGGTACACGGTGTTGACAGGACCGCCGTCATGATGCCAAACAAGAAGGACCCGCTGAGCGTGTCGTGTTTGGGACTGACCATATAAACCGCCGAGGGCAAGCGAATTGCGAAGAGCCCGCACATGCCGATGGCCATCGCAGCGATGATCACACCGAGCGTGACGGACACCCACGGATATTGGAAGAGTTGGTTGCTTGCGGTGAATCCGGTCAGGATGGCGATGGCCAGGCCCAGTCCGATCCAGAAACCAACGACGCCCGCGGACATGGCGATCCCCAGGATGAGCGTCCGCCGCCGCGTCGCGGCGCTTGCCGAAATGGCCATGATCTTGAGGGGAATGACTGGAAGCACGCACGGTGTCAGGTTGAGCAGAAATCCACCGAGAGCCGCGATGATCAGCAGCAGGATCAGGCCCGATGTGCTGTCGGTATCGAGGCCGAACTTGATGCCAAAGACATCAAAATCCACATCGAGGTCGCTGCTGCCCGGCGACGCATCACCTGCATGAATCCCTCCGAAGACGCCGCCTTCAAAGGCGTCAAAGTCGGTATTGGTTGGCGCGATGCCAAGTTCCGCCACTGGCACAATGTCCAGCGTGATCGTGACGCCGTAGTCGTTCCATCGCTGGCTGGCATCTTCGTCCGGCTCTGGCGGTTGGGGCGTGGGTGCTTGGCAGTGGACTGGGTCGCATGCTTGAAAGACCGGTCGAATAGTGAGCGTCGCCGCTCCCAGCGCTGCATCAGGAGGCACCGTGACTGGCAGATACGCGATGGCGCGTCCTTCAAAGACGCCGTAGTTCACCGGAGTTCCAACGAAGGCGACCTCGATCTCATGAACGTCTGGCCACTGAATCCACTGTGGGTGCGGGGTCAATCGCCCGTCGGGGGAATCCGCATAGATAGTTGTGGCGATGTAGCCCTCGGGGTCGCCCAATTCCTCTGGGACCTGTGGGTCGTTGGTATGGATGTGCCAAGTGGGGTCATGATCGAAGATCACAGCGATAGCGATGTCGCTACCGGGAGCGACCCGCGTGCGTTGGGGCACTACCGTGACGTGCACGTAATCACGGGAGTCGAAGAACTCAGGATCTTTTTCGACCGCCGCAGGTTGTTTAAAATGGCCAAATCCACCGAATCCACCAGAATCACCCGGGCCGGCGGCATGCCCCGAAACAGCAAGCACAATGCCCGTGAGGGGACCTGCAATCCATGTTATGTGTGGCACATGCGGTCTCCTGTCGCCGACATACCCTCCTATAGGGCCAGCGACGTGGGGAATGAGGGAGTTTAGCAGGCAGTCCAAGCAGTCAACGCACAATTGGTTGCCAAGGATATGGGTGGCATTGCGGCACAACCTCAGGGCCGCTCAGGCTTGCAGGGTGGTCGTTGCGTGGATACCCTGCTCGATCGGAATCTGGCCCGCCGGAGCGGGCCGCATGGTTTGAGTCTGGTCCCATTTACAGGGGCCTCAACGGAGCGCACTGGTGGTACTACATATCCGCCGAATCGCAATCCACCATGGGGAATGAACGTCCCCAGTCCGAGGTCGTGGCATGGCAACGCCGCGATTGGTGTACCCGACCTGCACCAGGTCGATCATGGGATATCCCCATGAACTGACGAGCGACCACACACCATTTGGTCCTCGCAGGATCAAGCCGCGGCATGCTGCCGCAGTGCGATTCGAAGGTGCGGGTTACGGTCTTTTCAAGGCCGTGACCCTCGTGTGTTTTTGGCCCTGATTTCTGCCCACCCCCGACGATCTTTCCACCGCCGCTGGAATCAACGGGCCCCATCACCGTGCTCGATCTAACGCCCTACATTCAAACAATCAAGAACGGACCTTGTGAGACATTCTCATGGATGCTGCTGACACCATACGATTTATCGACGCCATCTCCCGCGACCGCAACGTCGACCGCGATCTTCTCCTGCGAGATCTCGAGCAGGCGATGATCAGCGCTGCGAGACGGCACTTCAATTCACTCGACTCCGAAGAATTTGCCTGTCGCGTCGATCCAGCCACCGGTCAGATCACGCTTTGGCAAATGCACGAGGACGGTTCGTCAGAGGTCATTCCGCTGGAGTCCATGGGCCGCATTCCCGCCCAGACCGCCAAGCAGGTCATGATCCAACGCTTCCGCGACAACGAACGAGCTGGCATTCTCGAGGACTTTGGCAAGCGTGTCGGCGAAGTCGTCACCGGAACGGCCCACCGCTACGAGGGCGGTTCGCTGGTTGTGCAGGTTGATCGCGCCGAAGGATTCATGCCACGCAGCGAGCAGATTCCAGGAGAGCAATTCCACCAAGGCGACCGCGTTCGGTGTGTCATCCGCGATGTCCGTGAAGACGGCAACCGCGTGAAGATCGTGCTGTCTCGGGGCCACCCAGACTTTATTCGCCGGCTCTTTGAGGCAGAAGTGCCCGAAGTTTCCGAGCACGTCATCGAACTCAAGGCTATGGCTCGCGAGGCCGGCTTCCGCACCAAAGTCGCCGTGGCATCGATCGATTCCAAGGTGGACGCTGTGGGTGCATGCGTGGGCGTTCGTGGCAGTCGGATTCGCAATATTGTTGATGAACTCGGTGGCGAGAAGATAGATATCGTTCGTTGGAACGAGTCCAGTCAGGTGCTCATTGGCAACGCGCTCAAGCCAGCGGAAGTCGAAGAAGTCAGCCTGTGCTTTGAACTGGGCCGGGCGACCATCATTGTCCGTGAAGACCAGTTGTCCTTGGCGATTGGTCGCCGAGGCCAGAACGTCCGCCTTGCGGCTCGATTGACTGGCTGGGACATCGATATTCTGACGCCCGAGGAATTTGCGAAGGGTCTTGAAACACTCGAAGCCACTATCAAGTCCATTGAAGGTATCGAAGATTCGATGCTCGACCGTATGGGGGCATTGGGCATGATCAGCGTCTTTGATGTCGAGGAGGTCGGACTCGGGACGCTGACTGAAGACGTTTCGATGTCATCGGAACTGGCTGACACCGTTGTGGCGGCTTGTGCCGAGATGGGCAAGACCGTGACGGAACAGCAGGAACGTGAGAAGGAAGAAGAGGCGCGTCGCAAGGCTGAGGAAGCTGAAGCGCCCGCCGGTAGTGAGGGCGAAGCCGCGGCGACATCGATCCTCGGTGGAGGCCCAGCACCTGCAGTTGTGGAATCAGACGATGCAGATGCCCAAGCGGCTGCCGCGTCGATTCTCGACGGTGAAGAAACAGTTGCCCCAGCAAGCGAGGACCGTCCCGAAGCCTGATGCATCCAGCATTCACGCGTTGAGGGACAACGGAGTTATTTGTGGCCAAAAAGAGCACTACATTACGGGTTCACCAGATCGCCAAAGGGCTAGGTGTCACATCGAAGGATGTTGTCGCCAAGTGTGTGGAAGAAGGCGTACCCAACATCACCAACCACATGTCGGCCATTTCGGTTGGGCTGGCCGCTACGATCACAGAGTGGTTTGGTTCATCCCACGGCGATGGCGGTACGGCTGTGCAGACCGCTGCGCCGGTCAATGTTGAGGCTGCTCGAGCCAAGGCCAAGAAGAAGGCCACCCGCCGCAAGGCCAAGCCGGTTAAGCCAGTAGATCCCAAACCAGCCGAGTCTGTGGTGGTTGCTGAACCGCCCAAGCCTGCGCCAGACGCCGGGCCACCACCCAGTGCCAGTCGCGGTACGGGTGTGATTGAGTCTCCCCGAACCCGCGTACCACCGGAGTCACCCACGAGCGCGCCGCCTGCCGGTGCCGATGGTGATGGCGAGACGCCTGCGTCTGTGCCAAACGAGCCCACGCGTCCCGACAAGATTGTCCCCATCGGGCGCAAACTCGAAGAACCAAAGAAGACAGCTGTCGCGGGCCCCAAAGTGATCCGCGTTGAGCAGCCTGAATCGCTTCCATCGCCACGGCCTCGTGCTCCTCGTGCTGGCGGCCCTGAAGGCCCTAGAGGTTCCGGCGACCCTGGAGGTGCCGGCGCTCCTGGAATGGGTGGCGGACCAATGGCGCCGCCTCCGGCAGATGGTCGTCGAACCTCGCGTCGCAATAGCCGTCGTACTGGCGCAACACCGGGTCGCGATGAGCGGGATGGTCGGCCGCAGCAGGGTCAGACGCAGGCCCAGCGCAATTGGCGCGAACAGGATCTGCGGGAACGCGAGATGCGACTGTCGCGCAGCGGCGGTTACTTCCGCGCCGTACGTCGTGATAGCAGCAAGAAAGCTGCTGGCGGCGGTAGTCGGGCAAAGTCCATTGTCGAGCAGGGTGGTGGCGTCACGCTGCCCGAGCCGCTCAACCTCAAGGACCTCAGTTCCGCCAGTGGTGTGAAGACTCGTGACATGCTCCGGTGGTTGTTTAATGAAGGCCATGAGGTCACGATCAACTCATTGATCGAACCGAATCTGGCTATTGAGTGCATGCTGCAATTTGGTGTTGAACTGACTGTCATTGAGGCCAAGTCTGCCGAAGAGAAGATTGCCGAGTCGTTCAGCGACCGCGACATGAAGGACGAGCAGGCACGTAGCCCGGTGGTGACCATTCTTGGCCATGTCGACCACGGGAAAACATCGCTACTTGACTGCATTCGCAACGCCAGCGTCGCCGACGGTGAAGCTGGCGGCATCACGCAAGCAACCAGTGCATTCCGCGTGCCTGTGACTGTTGGCGACGAAGATCGCATCGTCTCGTTCATTGACACGCCAGGCCATGAAGCATTTACTGAGATGCGAGCCCGTGGTGCCAATGTGACCGACATCGTTGTTCTGGTGGTTGCCGCTGACGATGGTGTGATGCCCCAGACAATTGAGTCAATTAACCATGCCAAGGCGGCGGGTGTTCCTATCGTCGTGGCGCTCAACAAAGTTGACAAGCCAGAAGCCACCGATCAGAACATTCAGCGCATTCTCGGTCAACTCGCCGAGCATGAACTTAATCCAATCGAGTGGGGTGGCGATACCGAACTGGTTCGGACCGCGGCCATCAAGGGCGAGGGTATTCCCGAACTCCTTGAAATTCTCGACTTGCAGGCACAGTTACTTGAACTGACCGCCGACTTCCAAGGTCCTGCTGAGGGCACGGTGCTTGAAGCACAACTTGAAGAAGGCCGAGGCGCTGTGGCCAGTGTGCTGGTGCAACAGGGCCGTCTCAAGAAGGGCGACTATGTCGTGGCTGGCCGTGGGTATGGACGCGTCCGCGATATCGTCAACGATCACGGTGAGCGAGCCAAGGAAGCGTTGCCAAGTTCGCCTATTACCATTTCCGGGCTCAACGAAGTGCCTGATGCCGGCGACCGTTTCTTCGTGGTGAAAAACCAGCGAGAAGCCGAGGCCGCTGCCCGCGAACGCATTCGTGCTGAGCGAGAAAAAACACTCACGCGAGAACGTGTCACGCTTGACAACATTCTCGACCACATGACTGAGGCTGGCAAGAAGGAATTGCCCATCATCCTCAAGGCTGATGTCCAAGGTTCGGTTGAGACCATCGTTGCGACGCTTGACAAGATGACCACTGAAGAAGTTCGCGTGTCTATCAAACACTCGGCTGTCGGCGGTGTGTCCGAATCGGACGTCTCACTTGCTGATGCGACTGGTGCCATCATCGTTGGTTTCAACGTGACTGCACCGGGCAAGGTTCGCAAGGCTGCTGAGAATGCCGGTGTTGACATCCGATACTACGACGTCATTTACAACATCAGCGACGACATCGACTTGGCAATTAAGGGCATGCTCGACCCGGTCCATCGCCTTGAAGTGCTTGGCCATGCTGAGGTCCGAGAGGCCTTCCGTGTGTCGAAGGTTGGCATGGTGGCGGGTTGTTATGTCACGGACGGTACGATTCAACGCAACGCGCTGATTCGTGTGACTCGCGATGACATCGTCGTCGAGAACGATCGTAAACTGTCGCAACTCAAGCGATTCAAGGACGATGCCAAGGAAGTCAAGTCAGGTCAAGAGTGCGGCATGCTGATCGATGGCTATGACGACATTAAGGTCGGCGACGTGTTGGAGTGCTACCAGACTCACGAAGTGCGTCACGGCGAGTGACGGGCGATACGGGCACCATGAGTCGGCAGCAGGAGCAGGTCGAGGTCGTCGTTCGAAAAGCCGTGCAGGCGATTATCGCCCGCGGGTTGGCGGATCCTCGTATCACTGGAATGATCACCGTAACCCATGTACAGGTCAGCCCCGATCGTCGTGCTGCACGAGTGTATTGCTCGGTGCTTCCGGCAGATCGATCATCATCAGTGATCCACGGTCTCAAGGCAGCATCGCGATGGATTGGTCGGCAACTGGGCGATCAGGTTTCGATGCGTCGAGTTCCCAAATTGGAATTTGTTCTAGATGAGTCTCTTAAGAAGCAGGCCCGCGTGCTTGGTGCCATTCAAGAGGCAGCCCGTCGCGATGGTCGCGACGAGGAAAGTGTTGAGCAGGACATAGACGAGGACGTTGAATCGTGAAGAATTCATCCGCGTACGGCAAGAAATTCTCGGCGCAGCTCAAGAAGCTCAAGCGACGAGCGGTCGCCATTGAGATGACCGACCCGGTTGAGGTGCTCGCCTACTCCCAACTCTTGTGGGAGTCGACGACCACTGATGCGACCGAGTATTGGCACAATCTGCAGGATGCAATGATTGACTGGCACGAGATTCGCGTTTCGACGCCTGCTGAGATTGCAGAGATGTGCGGCGACAAGTCGGACATGGCGCTTGATCGCGCGGCGCGTCTCAAGAGCATGGTGCATCGACTGTTTCTGCGTCACCACGAAGTGACGATGGCACCGGATTTGGAACTTGGCAAGCGTGAGGTTCGTTCTGCGATTGCCTCGCTTGATGGCATCACACCCTTCGTGGCGGCGCGTTGGCTGCTGCTGTGTGCCGATGTGGGCGACATTCCAGTAGATAGCCAACTGGTGTGGATGTTGGTGGAGAACGATTGCATTGATGAAGAAGCGACGCTTGAGGAAGTGGCATCGTGGTTGAGCCGGCAGGTCAAGTCAGACAAGGCCGTTGACGCATATCTGACACTACAGGCATGGGTTGATGGCCAGAGCGCGGCGGTTCGAAAGAAGCGAGCGGATAAAGCGCGGGCTGAAGCACGGTCCGCCAAGAAGGCCAGAACTGCGTCGCTCAAGCGCCGGGCTGAAATGCGAGAAGCAACCAAGAAGAAAGCCGCTGAGCGTGCCGCTAAGCGGGCTGCAGAAGAAGCAGCCAAGGCTGCAGCAGCTGAGGCAGTTCCGGTACTTACGAAGAAGACTCCTGCCAAAAAGAAACCTGCTGCTAAGAAGCCTCCGGTCAAGAAGACAGCAAAGAAGACAGCAAAGAAGACCAGCAAGAAGGTCACTAAGAAGACAACGAAAAAGACAGCCAAGAAGGTTGCCAAAAAGACATCGAAGAAGACGACTAAGAAGGTCGCCAAGAAAACAAAGAAGAAGACGACCAAGAAGACGACCAAGAAGACGGGGCGTTGATGCTGATCTCTTGTGGCATGGCGGTGCTGCTGGGGGTGGTTGGTGTGGCGACGGACTCAGCGGTCCGTGATCAGGCATTATTGGATCGAGTCGAGACCCAAACACAACCAGAACCAGTCGATGTCCCTTGGCTATCACAGCGGCATCTGGCAAGTGCGCGGGCGCAGGTTCAAGGTCGTCTTGCCGAACGGAAGAATGATCTGCAGTTTGCGATGCACGCCTACAAGCAGGCGGTTGAAGCGGACCCATTGAATGGTGCTGCGTGGCTGGGTCTTGCTCGCTTGGCATCGAAATTCGACGATGTGCAATTGGCCGCCCACGCATGGGCGCAGCGGTTGCGATGCTGTCCCGATGATGTCCAGGCGATGGAGATCAGTGCTACTGCGGCGATGCTAGACCATCGTCCCAAAGATGCTGCAAGTTGTTTGATTCGCCGTCGGCTTGCGGGGGTCGATGAATCAGAGATGGCCGCGGCACAGTGGGACATTGCGATGGCTCGCGCGCTTGATACTGCTGGTTTTGTCGACGAAGCAAAGCCATATAAAACCGCCGCCAAAGAAGTATTGCAACATCATGCTGCGACAGACCCAGGTGATCGCGCGCATCGCCACGACTGGAATCGGGTACTCCAAACACTGGTCGACCAAAAGGCATACGAGGACGTCCGTGATCTGGCTGCGACAAGATTGCAACTGGCACCACTGCGAGCACCCGGTGACCGAGGTCGATATGCGTCGGTCGCGCTGGTGATGGATGCCATGCTCAGTGACGATGCAGCAAGCGCCGCGATGCTTGAGTCATTAGATTCGGAGAACATTCGGCTGTTAGAATTCTTTCATCAACCAATGCAACCGACTGATGCGTTTGCCGCAGCAGCTAATATTCATGCGACGCTTGGAAACGAGGCCGGCGCGGCCAGGTTGTACCGTCGCGCATTGGAACTTGATCCAAACAACTCGCTGGCGCTCAATAATTTGGGCTACTTCTTGCTTGAAGGCCCCGGCCATGACGCAGAGGCTGCGGCGATGATTGAGCGGGCGTGGTCCCTTGTGCCCGATGATCCTGCGACGCTGGACAGTTTGGGTTGGCTGCGGATGCAGCAAGGTCGTCTTGGGGATGATGCGAGTGGGCCAGGGGCGGTGACGGTGTTACGTCGTGCATCTCGACTGGTCGATGACCAAGACCCCATCATGCTTGAGCACCTCGGCGATGCATTGTGGCGGAGTGGCGATGAGGCCAGTGCACGGCGAACGTGGCGTTTGGCATTGGCAGTCTTGAGTCACCCGGATTTTCGCGAGCAACGACTACGTCTACTCTCGGCGATGCAATCCAATGACTGGGGTGTCTGGGTGATGCCGGTACAGTCGCTGTATGATTCTGAATTCGAAGGTTTAGTAGATCGGTTGCGTGCCGATCTTCAAGATGGATTGGCGGGCGACACGCCCACATCAGACTGAGGAGCGCACACGATGGCCGGTCACAGCAAGTGGGCGAACATCAAGCATCGCAAGGCCCGGCAAGATGCCGTCAAAGGCAAGGCTTGGAGCAAAGCTAGCCGCGCGATCATGGTAGCCGTCAAGCAGGGTGGTTCTGATCCGGAGATGAATCTTCGGCTGCGCTATTCCATCGAAGATGCCAAGAGCGTCAATATGCCCAAGGACACTATTAAGAAGGCCATCGAGAAGGCTAGCGGTGATGGTAATGATGGTGCGGTCTATCAGGATATTCGGTATGAGGGCTACGCTGCTGGAGGGGTGGCGGTACTGGTCGATTGTCTGACCGAAAACGTGCAGCGCACCGCGCCCATCGTTCGGCATGCCTTTGAGAAACACGGTGGCAATATGGCCAAGACTGGTGCGGTGTCGTTTGGCTTTCAATCGCGTGGGATCATATTGATCGAGTCGGGTAAGGCAACAGAAGACCAACTCATGGAAGTGGCGCTTGAAGCCGGGGCTGAAGACATCGTCGAGCACGATGGCGGGTTTGAAGTTGCTACCGATGTTGCTTCATTCATCGACGTCAAGGACGCCATCGATGCCGCTGGCATCGAAACGGCCAGCGGTGAAATCGCCATGGTGCCCGATACCACCATCGCCTGCGATGCAGACCTTGCCAAGCGGGTGATGCGCCTCATCGATGTGCTCGAAGAGTGCGATGATGTGCAGAAGGTGCACTCCAATGCCGACATTCCGGCGGACGTGATGGCTTCTTTGGAATGATTCCGGGTTGGTGAAACAGCGGGGTTCTGGGGTCGCTCCTTGGGCCCCGACGCTGGGAAGATCGAGAATCAAGGCCTCCCAGCCGCCGGGGCTCAGTTTCAGGAGCACCAACTAGTACTCCTTAGGTTGTGCGCCAGCATCTACTGGCCGAGAAGAGGAGGGCGAAGTAGGTATGAGCGAGGACGTGTGTTTGGGAATGCCCGATGTTCCCGGATTGATGTCCATCTCCGGGTCAGTGTCTGGTTGCGAGCCGATCAGGCCGTGAACCAAGGGGCGTGTGGAGGACAGTGTGCCAGAGGCGATGTCTTTCATGTCCGCAGTTGACCATGCAAATCACCAGCGACTGCTAGCTGCTGCCAAAACGCATCACCAATTTCTCAAGCAGACCAGGGACTCGGGTCAATGCACCGGCGTCAGCACAAGATTCCGCCAGCGAAT
This sequence comes from uncultured Isosphaeraceae bacterium, assembly GCA_964524945.1. Classification (GTDB taxonomy): domain Bacteria; phylum Planctomycetota; class Phycisphaerae; order Phycisphaerales; family SM1A02; genus UBA12567. The sequence goes on along the minus strand of CAZGFN010000027.1, from coordinate 810 downwards.
GCTGCCAGTTTGCCCGCCATGGACCTGCAGGGCAATAAATCCCGAGGTGGGACCATCCGGGTCGTTCAAGTCTGCACAGGGCACGCCGTTGAGCCACGTGCGGATGTGGTGGCCCCGGGCTTCGATGCGTCCGCGATTCCAGCCATCGAGTTGTACAGCGGCCCGGGCAGCGTCGTTTTCGTCCAGCGGTGCCAGCCAACCGCGGCCACCTTCTTCATAGATGCCACCCGTCCACGATCGTTCACTTGGATCGTGTTCAAACTGGTAGCCCTGCACGCGTCCGTCGTCATTGATGTGCGATCGAAACTGCAAGCCCGAGTTGATGGGGGCGTCCCATCGGAACTCGAATTCCAGATCAAAATCCTCATACACGTCGTTGGTACATAGAAATGTGTTGGGACCAGGACCATGCGTGCCGACGATGGTGGCCTCGTCAACACGATAGGTCGCATCGCCGCCGGCTTTGGACCAGCCAGTGAGGTCGTTGGAGTTGAAGAGTGGTTGAGGGGATGCATTGCACCCACCGAGTGTCACGAGGACAAACCCACTGACGATGGTCATCCATGTGAACCGCTGCATCATGGAAGGAGCATAGCATCACCAACCAACGGCCCACGGCGTTGGGAACGCATCGGTTTTCAAAAGGCGGCGTGGGTTGTGTACAAGCAGAGACTGCTAGGAAGCGGCACTTGCCGAGTCCAAATAGTCTTGTTGAACTGCCTGAATCTCTTCGGAGAGGCTGTTAGCATTACGGAAACGAGAGCGAAAGTTTGAGCGGAAGCCTTCCCCGGAGTTGGAGCCTTTGATGCC
>CAZGFN010000026.1:0-33827 GCA_964524945.1 uncultured Isosphaeraceae bacterium | reverse complement strand
GGCCAGGCCCACTGATGCCATCCCTGCTCGATGCGCTGCTTCAATGCCAGCAGGCGCATCTTCAATAACCACGCAATCCCCAGGCCGCACGCCAAGACGCTCGGCCGCGAGTAAAAACACGTCCGGCTCGGGCTTACTCCGCGTAACGTCGCACCCGCAAGCCACGGCATCAAAGTGCACCCCACGTTTGGCCAGCCGTGCTTGGGTGAACTCAAGATTGACTCTTGGCGTAGATGAGCCGATGGCCACCTGCCAGTGCCGGTCTTTGAGCATTGCGATCAACTCGGCCGCGCCGCGCATCACCGGAAAGTCCTTGCCAATGACCTCGCGATAGCGGGTTTCTTTACGTTGGGCCAGGCGATCAATCTCCGCATCATCGGGAAGCGCCGCCCCAGTCCATTCGTGCAGTTCTGCGAGAATCGGCTCGTTCTTTCGACCAAACTGCTGCTGAAACTGGGCTTCGGTGAGTTCGTGCCCCAGTTCACCTGCCAGATGACACCACGACTCAAAGTGCGCGTCATAACTATCCATCAGTGTGCCGTCGAGATCAAAAATAACCGCTGGCATGATCAGCCTGCGTCCTCATCATCAGGCACTCCACTACACGCACGGGCGATATCGTCCAAATCCTTGTCGAGCATCTTGCGCATCGACTTCGTGGCGAGTTTGCACAGTGGGCTGAGCATCTTGGCCATGATCGTCTGAGGCTCACTGACCATGGTCATGGTGAGCATCGTCGCATCATCGCCATCGCGTGTGCAACACACGTCCGTTGTGAAGTGGGCTCCGCATGAATCGCTTTCGACGACATACAACGCTGGGGGGTCAAACTTTGTGATCTCAAGCGTCTCGGAGAACTTGCGCCCGGATACCAGCCGCGTTTCGGTCCATCGCGTCCCAACCCCAATCGCATCCCCGGTGAGCACCTCGATGGCTGCGATGGCCGTGATTCTTTCGGCTGATCCCGCGATGTCTGAGATGACATCCCACACCTGCTGTTGGGGCGCGGCGATTCGACGAGCGACGGTCAGTGTGCTTCCTGCCATGAGGCACAAGGTAGGCCACGGCGTCGTGCGGTGCGCTCTACCGTCACCATTGGTCCAGTATGGTCTGCACCTCCCCCTGCCAAAGGACGTCGAATGCACGCGGCGGGATCACCCCAGCAGCCCTCAGCCGGTCGGGACATCGGATCTGGCCACTACGCCATCTTGTCGTAGCCACATCGCGAAAGCGTGCTTGAGTCGAAGGTGTGCAGCGAATTCAGCCGTTGGAGACAGCGCCCATATTCCTCGACCATCGGGGGCCAGGTCGTACACTGTCGCTATGACTGATTCTCTGACCATCGCCCTGATTCGTGACGTCTTCCCCGAAGCGGGTGATCTGGATCGACTCCGCGACCACCTGTGCCAAGCCCGTGATCGCGGAGCCGCCCTTGCGGTACTGCCCGAACTGGCCATGCTGCCTTGGGTGCCTGCAACCCAAGACCCATGCGATTCCCACGCCGAACCAGCCTGTGGCCCCAGGCATCAATTGCAATCAGACATTGCCGCCCACTGCGGCATCGGACTGCTCGGTGGCGCCATCGTCTGTGATGAGCAGGGACGCCGCTTCAATACCACCTTGCTCTTTGGCCCCGACGGCACGCATCTGCACAGTTACCGAAAGATTCACATCCCCGACGAGCCGGGCTTCTGGGAAGCAGACCATTATGAGGCCGATGACACCATTCCCCAGCCAGTCAATGCCTTTGGCATGTCGATGGGTGTTCAGATCTGCTCAGACAACAACCGGCCGTTCGGGTGCCATGTGCTTGGCGCCCAAGGTGCCCAGGTCATCCTCAATCCACGAGCCACCGAAACGGCGACCTATGTGAAGTGGCGACCAATCTGGCAGGCCAATGCGCTGACCAGCGGCTGCTGGATTCTCTCGGTCAACCGCCCAGGCCCCGAAGCTGGCGTCCCCATCGGCGGACCGTCCATCGCGGTGGCGCCCGATGGCACGGTGGTCCTGGAAACCGAGGACACCGTGGCGCTGGTCACCGTGGATCAAGCCGCCGTGACAAAAGCCCGCGCAGATTATCCGGGGTATCTAGCCTTTCCAACCGATCTCTATGCAAAGGCGTGGGCCACCATCACGCCCCGAGCGGCCAACACGCCGATTCCAACGACCTGATCCCCATCTCCAGCCTCAAGGAGGCACCCCCACCATGTCACACGACACGACCCTGACACAGTTGCAGAACCAACTCAATGACCTCAAGCGTGACTTGGCGGTATCACACCGCCACACGCAGAGGTGGCGACGTGGCGTCATAGCCGTTGCAGCCCTAGGCGGTGGCCTCCTGCTCCTCGGGGCGGCGGACATCACCAGACTCGATGTCGTACGGGCACACCGACTGGAAATACTCGATGGGGACGGCCGCGTAGTGCTCGCTGCTGGAGGCGACGCCTTGGGCGGGCGGCTCGATGTGTGGACACCCGCTGGCGACAACATCATTCGATTGGGTGGCAACGAAAACGGCGGCGATCTGGCCATTTGGAATGGCACCGGCGTCAACATCGCCGGCCTCTGGGCCACCGATGCTGGGGGCACCATCGCCGCGTGGAATCGTGGCGGCAAGCGATGCGCCACGGTCAGTGCCAGCGACGATGGTGGCCGAATCGATATCGGCACCGCCATTGACACCATCACGTGCCGCATTGGTTCGGGCGAAGATGCCATCGTGCTGGATCATCCAGAGACCAATCAGGCCACCACGATGCGTGCCGGCACCACCATGTGGACGCACAACGACGTCTCGGTCATCACTACGTCCAAAGGCAACGACACCGCGGGACTCACAGTCTCCAATGGAAACCAGTGGGCCTTGCTGTCAGCCACACAGGCCATCGTCGCCGACGCCACGCTGGACGGCCTGAAACAGTCGTTGACACTGGGCACCGGCCAGTCCATTGCCAGTACGTCCGCAGGCCTGACACTGTCAACCAGTGACACCAGTTTGGCGGTGGGAAGCGGTCGATTGACAGCCTCCCTTGGTGGCACACCATGGCTCACCACCGACATTGCCGATGGACAGGCACGCTGTGATCTTCGCGCCGGGGTTGGATCGACGATGCTCACTGCTGGCGACCAAAGCGGTGTGCACGTCGCAGGGCACGCTGCGTCGATGGTGCTGGCAGGTACCGCCACCGAATCGGTCACGCTGGCCAGCGATGCTCAATCGCCTGTGCTGTCGACCCAAGCCGGTGGCATCACGATGCTCGCCTCCAAGGGCGCCGGGCGGTTAGTCCTTGGTGGCGGCGAAGCCGGCCAAGTCCAACTCATTGGCGGAACCGATGGACAGCGTCCTTCAATTGATGTGCTCGCCCCCGGCGGCCAACGCGTCGCGTCTATGTCCACGACCTCGCAAGGTCGCGGCCTCCTGGCCGTCACCAACACCGATGGAAGCGTGGCCGCCGCCATGCATGCGGTGGCCGATGGTCGCGGACAATTGATGGCCAAGAGCGACCACGGCTGGGTCGTGGCAGGCGCCGCCTCGGACGGCACGTCGGAAATCGCCATCGTCTCAAAGGGACGAACGCTCGCCGCACTTGCTGGAGCAGACCGTGGCGGCGCGCTGAATCTCATGAATACCGATGGCACGCCAGTGGTGCTCGCGGGCATCACCGCCGACGGACCCGGAGGGGCTGCAGCCTTCCAGAATGGAACCGGCACCACCGTCGTGGCGGCCGGCAGCACCGCCCAAGGAACAGGCAGCGTGTACGTCGCTCCAGACGCGTCAAAATAAGGCTACTGGTCGAGGGTCACAGTGACGTCACCGTTGTCGCCGACGCTGGCGATACCCAATTCTTCCAGCGCCGCCAAGGCCGCGTCCTGCTCGGCCCGCTTCTTGTTGGGCCCCCAGCGAGCCTGAAACGATCGACCTTCGATCGACACGCCCACTTCAAAACACTTGGCGTGATCCGGCCCCTTCTCATCAAGCACGGTGTACATGGGCGGTATCGAACTGAGTTGCTGGGCAACCTGCTGAAGCACGCTCTTGAAGTTGTGGTGATGCCCACTCACAACGGCCTGTGCAATGCGTGGCTCAAGCGACTCAAGAATGAAGTCCGCTGCGACGTCGTATCCACCATCGAGAAAGAGCGCGCCGATGAGGGACTCCCACACTGCTGCGGCGACCGATGGGGGCAATTCGCGGGCAGACTGCATGCCCTTGCCCAGCACCAGCAACGTGTCGAGTCCGATCCGCGTCGCTTCTTCGGCGCAGACTCGGCGGCTGACCACTGCAGACTTGACCTTGGTCATCTCCCCTTCTAGCAAGGCTGGATACTCGCGGTGCAAGAACTCGCACACGACCAGTCCGAGCACCGAGTCGCCCAGAAATTCAAGACGTTCGTTGCTCTCGTGCCGGGATGTGGCAATCGACGCATGCGTGAGCGCACGATTGAGAATCGACCGATCCTCAAAGTCGTACTTCAACAATTCCTCCGCCCGTTCGAGCGTGGCATCGTCCATGATGTGCGAAACTCCTTCCGCGACACTGGGGGCAACCATGAATCGACCACAACTCAACCGTGATCGAACCAGCAGGCCCGTGCAACGCCACGCAAGGACGGGGTGGCCCCAGAATCCCGCCCAATGGGCCCCAATGTGGCCCTTGGCGATTCTGGATCGGGAAGCACCTCTGTGCTGAGGCCCTCCCGCCCGTTCGCGGCACACTTCACCATAACACCGGATTGGAGAAGGTGGAAGTTCCTTTTTGATCTGTTACACTGCTCGATTCTCACAGGTCTGCGGAATGTCCCCGGAGGCCTCTTGATACCCAGTTCGTCCAGTCAGGAGTTCTCCCCATGGCGATGCACTACCCCCGCCGTGTCAGCAAGATCAAGCGTGCTCGCATGTTTGGTTTCCGCGCCCGCATGAAGACCAAAGCCGGTCGCAAGATGATCAATCGCAAGCGTGCGTTGGGTCGACGCATCACGCCCGAGATATGATCCCGACTGTCCGCTAGGGCACCCCCGGACTTACCTACAGATACCTGCATAACCCACACCAATTGGTGTGGGTTGTTTTTATGTTCGAGCCTCCCACCACGCGGCGATTTCAGCGGCCGTCGCGGACAACTCGTCATCGCTGCAAAACGTCACTTCGGCCGCATCGTCGTAGGCCTGCGAGCGCTGCGCTGCCACCTCCGCAGCCTCCCTGGCCGCATCTCCCGACTGAAGTGGCGGGCGATCTCCGCAGTCGGCAGCGAGTCTGGCTTCCATCACCCGGTCGCTGCACCGCAGCCATACAACGGCCGCCTCGCCAGCCTGTTTGGCGTCCATGAGCACCGCCCGAGGCGGGTCTAGGGCCCCTACGCCCCCGCCAGCGTCGATGATGACATCCCCCTGAGCGAGCGCCTCCCGGAGCACATCCGCTTCGCACGCCCGCCAATGCGGCTCACCAGCAGTTTCAAAGACGCCAGTAACGGATGTTCCGCCTGAAGCCTGAAGCGCGGCGGCATCGAGATCGATGACCGGTCGATCGAGCAGCCGTCCGAGCTCACCTGCCACGGTGGACTTGCCGCTGCCCCGAGCACCGATGAACACAATGGCCGTCATGAGGGTCGTCCTTGGCTCATCAACGCAGGGCGCAGCGGATCCCACAGAAGATTGCAGCATTCAAGAGTGTTCTGAGCAGCGTCCATCGACCGATGCCATGATACGCAAGGGCACGCCCCACGCGAGAGGAGCCCCACTGTGACCATTCTCGATGCCATCATCCTCGGAATTGTCGAGGGCATCACCGAGTCGCTGCCTGTGAGCAGTACCGGCCATCTGGTGCTTGCCGCATCGCTGCTGGGCTTGGATGGCTCCAAAGACATCATTCGCAGCACGGACGCCATGCTCATTGTGATTCAAGGCGGCGCGATTCTGGCCGTGCTTGGTCTGTATCGCCATGCCGTGTGGAGCATGTGCCTAGGCCTCATCGGTCGGCACGCCAAGGGCCTGCGTCTGGCCCGCAACATCCTCATCGCCTTTCTTCCCGCAGCCATCTTGGGGCCGCTGCTGGACGACTGGATCGAATCGCGACTGATGCATCCGTGGCCGGTGCTCTTTGCACTGGCCGCCGGGGGCATCATCATGATTCTCAGCGATCGCAGAAATGCCAAGACCCAGCGAGCACTCTCAGACAATCGGCCTGATTCTGGCGCTGATCTCTCCGCCACGGCGGCCCTGACCATTGGCCTCTTGCAATGTGTTGCAATGTGGCCAGGCACGAGCCGACTGATGGTGACGGTGCTCGGTGGCATGATGGTAGGCCTGCGTCCAGCCAAAGCGGCGCAGTTTTCCTTCCTCCTGGCCCTACCCACCCTCGGGGGTGCCACGGTCTTCAAACTCACCAAGAACGTTCTTTCGGATCAGCCCAATATGTTTGAAGTGCTTGGCTGGGCGCCCATCGTCATTGGCATCCTCGCGGCGCTGATCTCGGCATCGCTGGTCATTCGCTGGCTCGTGACGTATCTCACGACGCACGGTTTGGCAGTCTTTGGGTGGTATCGCATCGTGCTCACTGCCGTGCTGGCCGTGGTGCTGGCACAAGGCTGGGTACACATTGCACCAGAACCCAGCGGCGATTCATCGAGTGATCAGTTGGCTGAACCAAAGATCGACCATGAGATCGGTTCCAAAGCCACCGTCCCATCGGGCGACACGGTCAGTTGTTCGATCTTGCCTTTGCTCGGCCAGACAAACGCTCGAGCCTGTGGGGCTCCGTTGGCATCTTTGAATGTTGACATCGGGGTCGCCGCAGCAAAGGGCCCCCCGCCCGTGAGGTGGTCCCAGCCATCGGGTGTCGAACGAACCAAACTGAATCGAACCTGATCTGACCGCCGGTCAACGAGCACCTGCCAACCAAATTGTTGGCCACTGAGTGTGACAGTTCCAGTTTGCACCACCGAGATGGGCTTGGGCCAGAGCGTCCCTCCGAGAATCCACGCCAGTAGCCCGGCCATGATCACAAAGATCACGATCCGGAACATAAGGCTGCGTAATCCCAGTGCTACTTGTCCCATTGACTGAGCATGTTATCGAACCGCGATGCTCAACGTACAGGGCTGCCAATGCGGCGCATCCGGTGATCGTTAGTCGGTTTTGTTGAGTTCTATTTGAAGGCGGGCTTCGTCCCAAACTTCAATGCCCAGATCGCGGGCCTTGGCGAGTTTGGATCCAGCTTTCTCACCTGCAATCAAGAGGTCCGTCTTGGCGCTGACAGAGCCAGACACCCGAGCCCCCATCGATTCAAGTTGTTCGGTTAAGGCTTGCCGCTGAAAATGCTCCAGTGTGCCGGTGATCACGATCGTCTTGCCAGCCACGGGCGAGTCCCCAGTGTCTCCTTCGGCGAACATCTCGCTGCAAAGGTCAACCCCCGCCTGAGCGAGTCTGGCAATGGTGTCGCTTCCGGCGGGCGAGCCGAGAAAGTCGTAGAGCAATCCGGCGGTGATGTCGCCAAAGTCCGGAAGTGCTGCCAAATCTTCGCGGCTGGCCTTCTGCAGGTCTGCCATAGACTCGAAATGTCGTGCCAACATCCGCGCCGCCGAACGACCAATCTGACGGATGCCAAGGGCCGCAAGCACCCTGGACAACCCCCGACCTCGACTCGCGTCAATGGCCTCAACCAATTGTGTGGCGCTAGTTTTGGCAAATCCTTCCAGTGGCTCCAAGTCCCCGCTTTGAAGCGCATACAAGTCGCCAAAGTGCGCCACTAACTTGGCATCCACCAACAGGTCGACGACTTTCTCGCCCAGCCCAGAAATCTCCATTTGGCCACGACCGGCAAACCACGTGATGCGTTCCCGCAGCTGCGCCGGACATTCGATATTCATGCAAAACCGTTTCGGACCCTCGGCTTCTACCACGCCCCCGCACGCTGGGCATGCCGCAGGAGGTTCAATCACCTGTTCGATGCCGGATCGCTCGGCGATGATCGACTCAACGACCTGAGGAATAATCTCGCCAGCCTTTTCAACGATCACATGATCGCCGATTCGAATGTCCTTGCGACGAATCTCTTCGATGTTGTGCAGCGTGGCGTGCTGCACTTTGGTCCCCGCTAGGCGAATGGGTGACATCGTTGCGCGAGGCGTAAGCGTGCCGTTGCGACCGACCTGCCAGTCCACTCGCTCTAGGATGGTCCGCCCCTGTTCCGCTGGATATTTAAAGGCTACGCACCAGCGAGGCGCTTTGGCGGTTGCCCCGAGCGTGTTCTGCAAGGCAAAATCGTCCACGCGAATCACCATGCCATCGACCCCGTAGGCCAGCGCCGATCGATCGGCCACAAATGCCTGCACACGCTGCTCAATCACGTCAAACTCATCGCTGGAGCGCCGAAGGGGGCTCGCAGGCAACCCAAATGATTCCAACTGGGTCAAGAAGGCGTCGTAGCCCTCAACGTCCATGCCCTCAACACGACCGCGGCCGTGGGGCATAAAGGCGAGTTGGCGTTTGGCAACAATAGATGTATCCAACGACTTGAGCGTTCCAGCAGTCAAGTTGCGTGCGTTGGCGTACAGCGGTTCGCCCCGCTCCTCTTGCGTGGCATTGACGTCGTCAAATACCGCGTTTGGCATATAGAGTTCACCCCGCACTTCGAGCACCTCGGGTGACTGGCCCCGAAGCCGAATGGGAATGTCGCGAATGCGTTTGACTTGCGCGGTAATGTCATCACCCTTGGCCCCATCGCCCCGGGTGACCGCCTGAGCGAGCCGACCTTTGAACCAAGTCAGCGAGACCGCCACACCGTCGATCTTAGGGTCGCACGTGATCATCGGGGGCGTCTCACCTGCCAACCTACTCCGCACCCGCTCATACCAGACTCGAAGTTCGTCCATCGAGTACGTGTTGTCGATCGACTGCATGGGAACGGCATGGGTGACCGCCGTAAAAGCATCGATCACGCCAGAGCCCACCACCCGCGTAGGCGAGTCGTCTCGCCATGCTTCGGGATAGTGCGACTCCAATTGTTCCAACTCCGCAAGCGCCAGATCAAAATCACGGTCCGACATGATCGGTTCAGTCTTGGCGTAATAGGCAATGTTCGCCCGCGTAAGCAGATCGCGAAGTTCATCGATGCGCCCAAGGTCGGCGGTCCGTTCCGGCATGGAGCAGATTCTACCAGCGGGCGATAGGATGCTGCCCATGCCAACAGGACCCGCCCGCCGCCTGTGCGCGGCCTTCGCCCTGCTCTGCGTGATCTCCGCTGCACCCGCTGCGTTGCAGCAGCAGATCCAATCGATCGTCACCAGCCGCTCCTACACGGCCGAGCACGTCTCGGTGGCCGTACGCGATTGCACATCTGGCCAACTCGTCGTCAACATCAACGCCGACACGCAGCGGATCCCGGCCAGCAACATGAAGGTGCTGACCACCGGGGCCGCAGCTTTGGTCCTTGGCGAGGACTTTCGCTTTGAGACTAGGCTGCTTCGCCGAGGGGACAACCTCATCCTCGTCGGTGACGGCGATCCGGCGCTGGCCGATCCAAGGCTGCTCGCCGACATGGACGACATAGAACCAGAAGCCCTCTTGGACACGCTGGCCTCGGCGGCGGTCGATGCGGGCATCACGTCGATCGACACCCTGATCGTCGATGACCGCGTCTTTGACCGCGAAGCGACGCCGCCGGAATGGCCCGCATCGCAATTCGAGAAACGGCACAGCGCCCCGGTGTCGGGCCTGAACTTTCATCGGAACACCGTCCTGATCACCGCCAAAGGCCGGAAGAGCGATGTGCATGTTCCGGCCATGTCGCCGCCGTACCCATCGGTGCGGCTGGTCAATAGCATCACCTTGGACCGGACCAAGAAAAGCTCCGCGGCACTGGCGCCCACCCGCGAGTTGGCGTCCAATCGCATCGTGCTGCGGGGCAAAGTATCACCAGGAAAGGCCGCTGGCATCGAAATTTCGATCGACCGCCCGGCCCTGCGAACGGGTCAGTTGCTTGCAGCGTTGCTCAATCTTCGAGGTATTACCGTCGGCAACGTCCGGCTTGCTCGTGACACCGACCCACCTGCAGCAGGCACGCCCATTGGGCCACCAATCGTGACCGCCTTGGACACGGTGCTTGCTGTGTGCAACAACTACAGCAACAATCTCTATGCCGAATCTCTCCTCAAGCGTCTGGCCCACGCAACGACCAAGCGGCCTGGAACTCGCGTTGATGGTGGACGTATCGTGACACGCATGGTGCAACAGATGACCGGCGCCGCCGATGGACTGCATGTGGAGGATGGTTCGGGACTAAGCCAAGGCAATCGCGTCACGACGCGGCTGCTAGCCAACTGGATGTGCGCCTTTGACGGCGACACTGGCGCTGAGCAGATCTTTCTGGACTCACTGGCGCAGCCGGGAACTGGCACACTGGGAAAACGACTGTCCCAAGTCGCGGGCACAGGCTCACTCGTACAAGCCAAATCGGGCTACATCAATCGGGTCTCAGCATTGACGGGTTTGGTCACACAGCCAAGCGGCAGACGTTTGGCCTTCAGCATCATCGTCAACAACACCGACCGCACACGCCCGGCCAAGGCTATGCAAGATGCCATCGTCGCCGTGCTTGCCGGGGCCCCGTCAAGTCGCAAGTGACCGGCACCGCTGGCACACCGGACCGTGCCGCTCGATGTCGTCTGCAAGAAGTTGCGTCACGGTCCGTCCAAGCGTGGGGTGCACGGCGACCTCATTCAACTCGACCAGCGGAAGCAGTACGAAACTCCGCTCATGCAATCGTGGATGAGGAATCGTCAACCCTGGCGTCTGCATGCACACATCACCCCACAACAAGATGTCTAGGTCAATGCAGCGAGGTCCACTCCGCTCCACCCCGTGGCGACACCGCCCCATTGCTTCCTCAATGGCCAGCAGGTGATCGAGTAACTCCAGTGGGCGGCAAGTTGTGCGAACATCCACTACAGCGTTGACAAATGGTGGTTGGTCGGTCACGTCAACCGGGTCGCTCTCCAGTAGTGTGCTGACAGCCGCGACCGCTGTGTCAGGAAGTTCGTCTATTCGATCGACCGCGGCAAGCACTTGCGCGATGCGGTCACCGAGATTGGACCCCAACCCCACGAAGACACGATCACTCACGACGTCCGCTCCCAACACAGCATCGCCGTAACACCACACACCCGCCACCGAAGCAGTTGCAGCGCCGAGCGAACCGTCTCACTGCGAACTGTGTCGCGGCTACCTGGGAACAGCATGCAGCGAACATCAGCGCCACGATCATCGGCAACGGCGATCCACACGGTGCCCACTGGCTTGATTGCACTGCCGCCATCGGGGCCAGCAATGCCCGACACCGCCACGCCCACATCAGCCCCGCTTCGTTGGCGAGCCCCCTGCGCCATCGCCTCCACAACCTCGCTGCTAACCGCGCCGGGCCCCGTTGCATCCAGCAGCGATTCCGGTACGCCCAGCAATCGCGTCTTGAGTTCATTGGTATAGGTCACCCACCCGCCGACGTACCACCTGCTGCTGCCACCCACCTCTGTCAGCGCCGCGCCGATGCCACCACCGGTACAAGACTCCGCCGTTGCGACGGTGCGTCCAGCCTCTGTAAGTGCCAAACCAGCCGCAGCGGACATCGACTGACACTGGGCCGGCAGTGACCACGGATCCATATGACTACGCAGCATGGCGGCGGTGCTCGCGACGCCTTGATCACCGGCGCTGCCATCAACATCGGATACGGCCAACCGAACAAGCCCCCCGCCCACTCGAATGCCAACCTGCGGGCGATGATCACGATCCAGAACCTCGCCGAGCCGAGTCGCCACCTGCACTTCGGTCTGTCCAGCAATGAGTACCTCCTCGGTGCATCGCGGTATCACACCGCAACGTTGAATCCAAGGAAGCACGTGATCCTCGACCATCGGGTGCAGTTCGCGTGGCGGGCCAGGCAGCAACCAACACTCCGTGTGACCATAGACAAAGCGAATGCCTGGTGCGGTCCCCACGTCGTTTGGAACAAAGGCAGCTGATGGCGGCCGTTTGGCCACCATCCGACGCGCTTCGCTCGCAGGAAGATGACGCCGCTCACACAACGCCACCACGGCTTCCATCGCCTCGTCGTCATCGACCAATACGCCATGATCAAGAAGATCCGCCGCCGCGAATCGAGTGAGGTCATCGGCCGTTGGGCCAAGCCCACCGGATGCCACGATCACGTCATACGAATGAGACAGCTCTCTGAGCATTCCGGCAATCGCTTCACGATCATCACCCACGGTGCAATGCGTCGCGACAGTGACGCCAACTGCTTCAAGCGTCGCGGAGATCCACGCTGCATTGGTATCAACAATCCGACCGGCGAGCACCTCATCACCGATGGACAGCACAGCGGCCCTCACGGCGCGGCAGCCGTGCTGGTACGCGCCCCGCCGGAGATGACATCCTGGTACGACTCGCTAAAGAAACGTCCGGCGTGCCGGCGAAAAGTAGAAGCCGGAGATGACTCCGGGTCCCACGGTCCTTTGGCACCCCATCCACCCCGAAGCCACCCACGCTTAATGGCCTCCCGCCCCTCTTTGGTATCAAGCGACAGCAGGTTGCCGTCAGGGTCGTGCACTGGCGGCATGGCATCGAAGGCCACCAACATGGCCTTAAGCTCAGGATCGTCCACCATGTCAGCGGTCACGATGACACCCTCCCGATCGGTCGGGAAGTCCGGATGCGACGTGATGGCGACCCATGCTGCAACCAAGTCGTCGCGGCGGTCAAAGGCCATCGCTTGCATCAGTGGCGCAATGAAAGCACGCATGGCGTTATCGGGAAATTCGACTTCTCCGGCGTTGGCGAACGGATCAAATGTGTCCATGAAGCGATCATCAAAGCGGGTGTACATGCTCGTGATAATGGGCAATCGCCGCAGCGCGTATTGTTCTGGGCCTAAGCCATCGGGAGAGGCCGCCTTTGGATCAAACTGCCATAGGGATTGGCCTTCATCACTCAACGTGAACTCAATAAACCGCAGCGCCAGTTCGCGGTCAGGCGGACTGGCGAGCATTGAAATGGGATCCGGATCAAGTGTCGTTTCGCCCGGGGGGTCGATGTACATCACCCGTCCTGCAGCGCCGTGATCGGCCAGTGCTTGTTCCTGGTACCGACCAAAAAAATCGATGCATACACCCATGGCCGCATCACCGGCAGCCACATCAGTAGGACCACGCAGCGATGATGCCGAAATCGTTCGCGCGTTGGCAGCCATCCGGCGAAGCACCTGCCAGCCGGCGGTCCATCCGAACCGCCTGAGAATCGTGTCAAAGGCCGTCGTCACCGAACCACTCTGGGCCGGGTTGACCATGGACACAGCTTCGAGCAACATCGGGTCGGCAAGGTCTCGCCATGAATTAGGTGGCTCCAAGTGACGCACCTTGAGTTCATCCAGATTGGCGATGATTCCAAAACTCGACAGGGCAGTCCCCCACCAATATCCATCGCGATTCCACAGCGGGGTGTCGGCTACTTCCGTTCGACCGTAATAAGTCGCAGGATTTTCAACGGGCTGCGAAGGCGTGCTGATCGTGGCTGACGCCTTGATGGTGTATGTATCCCCGTTCTGGTCTTTGCTTACCACCCCATGAACAACACCAGCAGCAAAGTCCGCGCGCCCCTCTTGCATGGCGGCAGCCATGACTGCTTGGGCATTCTGGACCTCGATGCCAGCCAACCACTCCAAGACACTGTCACTGGCAAGATGGCGAATGGTTTCCGATACGCCTGATCGCAACCGGCCATGCTCATAGGAACCGCCACCAAAGACCAGATCTGCATCACCGCCTGGCTGGAATCCTTGCTCGAGCGCCGCGGTCCACTGTGCCATGAGCATGCGACGAATTTCGCTTGTGCCACCTGGCACGCTCCACGCAACACGAACCTGCTCGCCATATGTTCGCTCATGCCACAATTCAAAGGCACGCTTAAACTCGTAGCGAATCTGTTCGTTATGCGGCGTCATGATGACCAGCGTGCGGCTGGCTGCATTCGTCTCGGGTCGATCGATCCGAAACAGCAGCGGCAGCATCAGCACCGCCACAAACAACACCAGCACCACGATCTCTCGCGGCCCAAACCATGATCGCCATGACATCAGCGAAGCCCCGCCATGACACCCGTATCGTGCGCGAGTTGTTTGGCAGCCTCGCGAACGTCGTGGGACCAGTTGTCGCCACCACTGACGTAGATCACCGAGCGGCTCGCTGTCAGCAGCGCTCCAAGGCCATCGTCGCCGCACAACGGGCGGCAGTCTTCAATCGTTCCACCCTGCGCACCAATGCCAGGCACGAGCAGCGTAACTCCGCGGAGACGCTCGCGAAGTTGATGGGCCTGCGTCGGATGTGTGGCACCAACAACCGCGCCCACATCACTCCAACCACTGGGACCAATTCTGCCTGCGGCCAATGATGCCACGTGGTCGGCCATCGACTCAGCCACGGTGCGACCATCAGCCAATCGCTGGTCTTGGAATGAACTGCTTCCCGGATTGCTCGTCCGAACCAAGACAAACGCACCACATTGTTCTAAGAATGGCTCGACCCCATCCATGCCCAGATATCCGTTGACGGTGACCCAATGGGCGCCCATCGCCGAGGCAGCCGCAGCGTAATGGTGGGCACTAATGCCAATATCGCCACGCTTGGCATCGAGTATGACAGCGGCGCCATGTGCTGGGATGGCTGCGAGCACATCCTTCATGGCCTGTACGCCCGTGGGTCCAAATCGCTCAAAGCAGGCGGACTGCACCTTGATGGCGGCGACGTGCGGGGCGACCGCCTCGACGACGCCCATACTGAAGGACCGAATCGCATCGACTGGATCAGGCCGATCAATTGACTCGGGCAGTCGTTCAAGCACCGGGTCAAGCCCCACGCACGCGATGGAACCACTGCGTCGCATCGACGCATGCAGCGTGTCAATTGGTGAGGTGGTCTCGGGTGTCATCGTGTCCATCGAGTCGACGCATGATAGTCCCGGATAGGCTGCGGCCATGACCTGCCCGACACACCTGCATTTGGACCGCCATGATGGGCTGACCGTCGAATGGTCCGATGGACACAAATCGGTCTATCCGGTGGCCCATCTTCGTCGATGGTCACCCAGTGCCGAGGCCAAAGCCCTCCGCCAGGCACTCCATGAGAACCCGCTGGCGGTCCTGCCCACATCCAGTGCGACAGAGGGACCGCTCGAGGCCACCGGCATTGAGCGGGTGGGCACCTACGCGGTGCGAATCACATTCTCAGACGGCCATCACACCGGTCTCTACTCGTGGGATTGGTTGCGATCCATTGACCCTGATCACATCGTGGGCACGTCATGACGGGCACCATGCTCACGCCACTGCCCGCCCCTCCCGGTGACCACCCCGACCTTCCTGCAGGGGCGCACCCGTGGTGGGCTGCCATCGTGCCTAGCCAAGACACGGCCAGCCAAGCTGTCGATCATGTCTCCAACGTCGAGTTCGTCCGCTGGCTGGATCAACTTGGGCAAGGACACCTCGAGTCGCTTGGATGGGCCAACGATGATCTGCTCGCTGCTGGGGGCATGTGGTTTGTCGCCCGGCATGAAATTGACTATCGGTCCGAAGCGCGGGCTGGCGAAACACTGCTGGCCGCCACGTGGGCCCGCTCGGTCCGTCGCGTGAAGTCGTGGCGTGACACGATTATCTGGCGAGACACAGGCGATGGCGCCGAAATCGTGTGCACCGCTTCAACGCTGTGGGTATATGTTGATCTCAACTCCCGGCGACCCACCCGCCCACCTGTAGACATGGTCGACGCACTACAGCCCATAAACTGCGACCAATGCCCTTGGAGACCCCGCGCATGATGCGATTGCTGCTGGCCATCGATACGCCACGATTCCAGGACGAAGCAGGCACCTGGCGGGCCATCGCCAAAGAACTGCTCGATGCTGGAATCGAGCAGGTCCATCTGCTGGCAGATGCCGGCGATGCCGCGCCTCAACCGGTGCTGCTCGAAGGCGTCGAATCGTTGACCACCAAACTTCCCCCAGCATGGTGGCATCGCCGAAGGACCGCACATCGACTGACCCATCAAATCGATGAGTTGGGCATCGACGTCCTTCTGGCCAGTGGGCCCGCTGCCGTGGCATCGTTGATCCCTGTGCGAAATCAACTTGACATTCCCTTACTTGTGGACGTGTGGCGACACGAACAGATTGGCACAATCGACTCGATCCGCGCCGATGTGTGGCTTGCTCGCAGCGAAGCGTTGGCCGACGCCCTTCGTAAGGGCATCGAACACGGCACCGTTGTGACAACCCGGTCGCCCATTGCACAACAGTCCGTTACCCGAATGCCCGACAAACGTCCATCGCTGGTGGTACTCGATCCAGGAAGTCGTCCACGTGACTGGGAACCGATCTTGCACGCACTGACAGATGTGCTTGAGTCGCGACCTGATCTGGAGTGCTTTATGGAATTGCGGAGCGATCGGTCACACCGATTGTGGCGACAACTTCGCCAGCGGGGCTTGCTCGAACGCGTCAGCGTCGAGCCAACCGCCGGGCCATTGGAACAACTCGTCGCCGCGGCCACGATGGTTGCAGCGCCCGATCCGGCGATGCCATGTCGCACCATCGTGTCCAGTTCGATGGCCGGTGGCGCGGTGTTGCTCGCGGCGTCCAACCAGAACGATGACCTGATTCGCCACGAGGACACCGCAGTGGTCGTCGATGAAGCTACCGGCACTGCTTGGACGCACGCCATGGAATCCATCCTGCAAGATCCGCAGCGGCGGCATGACCTCTCCCGCCATGCCATCGCCGCCCTTGAGGCGGCCGCCCGCTACGAAACGGCCATACCTGCGTGGATCACCGCCATTGGCAGCGCTGCGGCCCCCGCGTCGTATCCCCTTGGGGCATCTTGAACAACGAGTCGTGCAGGCTAGCGAGCGCATCGAAAACACCGCCTTTCCTCACGACCCGTCGGCCAGTGTGCCGATCAGGGATTCGGCGGCAACGCCTCAAAATATGTCTTTCTCCCCTCCCCCCCGTTGTGGCCTCATTGGTTGCAACGGGGGTTTGTTTCGAAAGGAAGCCTTTTCAGGCCGTCGCGGGCTGCATGGACTGGCGGATGATCTGTAGACCCTCTTCGAGTTTCTGATCATCGCAGGCAAAGCTGATGCGGAAATGCGTGTCGCGACTACTGAAGACACCGCCTGGAATCGTCACCACATTGCGCTCGATCAACCGGTCGCAGAACTGCGTGGCAGTCAACCCAAGCGCCGGTGGCACCTCGACGAAAGAGTAGAACGCACCGCAACTGTGACTGACCGATGTCACCGGCGACAAGATGTCGCGCACCATGTGGCATCGACGTTCGTACTGCTCCACGATGTGGGACATGTCCACATCAAAGGCCGCCACCATCGCGGCCTGCGCCATCGAAGGGGCGCACACAAATGAGTACTGCTGAAATTTGGCCATCTCATCGATCAGCCACTTGGGACCAGCGGCATACCCCATGCGCCACCCGGTGCACCCATACGTTTTTCCAAAGCCGCGGATCAGCAGCATGTCGTTGGTAAATCGTGCCGGACTTGGGCACTGTCCGTGGTGGTTGCATCCCGTGTGGAATGTAAAGAGATCGTAGATCTCGTCAGAGAGCAGCATGACGCCGCGATCTCGACACAGGTCCGCAAGATCCTGCATTTCCTGATCGGTGGACACAACCCCGGTCGGGTTGGCCGGCGAGTTGATCAGCACGATGCGTGTGCGATTAGTCAGCAGCGGCTCAACACGCTCGGCGGTCATGCGGAAGTCGTCGTAGGTATCACACGGAACAATCGTCGCGCCCGTCATCGAACCCAGCGCCCGATACACCACGAACCACGGATCTGGAATGACAATTTCGCTGCCTGGGTCGCATAGTGCCATATACGCAAGCAGAAGCGCACCGCTGGTTCCGCTGGTAATGATCACGTCAGTATCGTCTTGACCAGGCGTCCAACCCACATCGGTATGCAGATGCGATCGCACAGCGTCCAGCAGGTCGTCTGCACCAGCACTCAGCGTGTATCCATTGCGACCGTTCTGAATCGCTTCAATCGCAGCATCGCAAAGCGGCTGAGGAACTGGAAAGTCTGGCTGTCCGATGGACAAGTTGATTGGGTCTTTGAGTGTCGCGCCCAATTGAAAGGCACGGCGAATGCCTGACACTTCGAGACCCTTCGCCCGATCACTGATCAGGTTCGATGGATCATGTGTCATGCAGTTGCTCCCGCCAACGCGTGTGGTCAGGACTCTTCAGTAGTCGTGGCAGTCGTGGCTTCTTCGGTGCCCTCACCGTCTTCGGCCTTCTTCTTCTTCTTGACGATCGTGGCGCGGTTTCCGACCTTCACCAGCCCAATAGGCGAATCCTTCTCGGGATCAAACTGATCCTTTCCGAGCAGCACGGCCACTCGCTCGCTGCGCTTGAGCACGTTGCGATGCTGGTTGAGTCCGGCGGGCTTGGTCTTGAGGCTGCGATGGAGGCTCATGGGAAAGAAACCTTACTTTTTCTGATAGTAGTTATCTGAGAAACTGGTGTGCTGGCCGGATTCCTCCCAAAGCCGCCCGACATCTCGAATCCGCTGGTCCAGCGCACGATTGGCTGGTGTGGTTCGATCCTTCGAAACAAGCCCTGGCAAAGCGATGACCTTGACAATCCGAGTATTGTGACCGGAAATGAGCGCCACTTCAAGCCCATGGTCCCAACAGAAGTCCGCCATGGCTTCGGCCCCGTCTCGCCGAGTCTCTGCGAGCACCACGTAATAGAGGCCTTCCTGCCTTGGGTCCCCCTGAGGACGGGTTTTGGGTGTCTCCACGGGCGTCTGGACGATGGCCGGTTCGACCAGCGGCGGCTCGGGCGTCGCCACGATCGATTCGACCGGAGCTGCGGGCAGCGGTCTGACAAGTGGATCTTCAGTCACCCGCATGGCAATTCGATTGGCCTGATCAACTTCTTGTGCTTGGTGGGCAGCCGTTCGCCCCATCCACCACGCTACAAGAATGACACCAACAACAACAATCAACCCGAGTACTGCAAAGCCGGTGGGCAGGTGAATGCGACGAGGCGGCGAGGGCGCCGGCGATGGTTGCTGAGCGTCGCCATCTTGTGGCGGGGACTGACTGTCCCGGCTAAGCCGACTGCTACCCACTTCATAGAGTGATGGTCGTGATCCTCGTCGAGCCATTCTTACGCCTCCTTGCCAGTAACCACTCCCACAACACTGGCCATGGCCATCGCTGCGGTGTGAGATAAACTCAATGTCCATCCGGTGATGCCCTGCGACTGCGCGACATTGGCCGCTTCACCGGTCAGTTCCAACTCGGGACTGCCACCGCTGCCGTGTCGTACCCCCACATCCGTCCACGCGATGCCCCCAGCCCATCCGGTACCGATTGCCTTGAGCACTGCTTCCTTTGCAGCGAACCGCGCCGCGTAGCGTTCGGCCCGAGCGGAACCACCGGACTCCGCGTACTCCTGCTCGGCGTGCGTGAACACCCTGTTGACGAAAGGTTCGCCATGCGACTCAAGCATGCCGGCAATTCGCTCGACTTCCACTAGGTCCACGCCATGTACCAAGGCCAACATGGGCGCCAGTGTACGCGGTCAACGCCCCCACGCTTGTCGAATCAGCGAGAGCGCCGCAACCGGATCGGTCATCCACCGAAGATCGGCCACTACAGGCCGATCGCTTCCCCCCACACTGCACGCCGCTCGATAGGCCGCAACATCCAGCCGACCACCCGATTGCCCCGGCGCAATGCGTGCACCCGAGGCCAGATCCGACAACCGCACCGCCGCGGCGGCGTCGGCTGCAGCCATGACCGGATCACCCCCTTGGGAAAGCGACGCGGCGGGATCCACACACGAAACCATCCCCTCAGGAACGCCTGCATCGAGTGACCGAAGAACCGCCAGCACCACTCCGCGCTTGGCCGACGAGGATGCCATTGCCTCAATGACTTCCCCAGCCAGACCATCGTCAGGAAGTGACAAGCTAATGCTCCCACACGACACACGCGAGGCGAATTGACAGCATGCATCAACAGCATCGACCGCCCGATCCACCGTAGCGGAGTTGACAAAGTGCTCGGGAGGAATCCACAGATCGATGCCTGCGCAGCGGAGCTCCAACCGGCGAAGCGTCGCGCCCACGTCCCGCTGCTCGGATTCGGTCATCTCGCGTGGGCGGAGGCCCGCTGGCCCCGAAGCGGACAATTGCACGGCCCGCAGCGACCACGCGTGAAGCTGCTGGAGTGCATCTCGAAGCGGCGAACCCAGTTCGGCCACGGTTGGTGCCAGTGGTGGTGCGGAAGGAAGCATGCCACAAGACTACCGCAGACCACCCGTGGCGCGGTACGGTGAAGCGATGCCCCGCACAACACACATTGAAACGAACCTCACAGTCGGCCCGGTCCAGTACGGCCAGCCGCTCATTGGTGGTGGCGTCGTGCAGTTCATCGGACGAACCCGACCCGAGCGGCACGAGGTCCACGGCGCCTTGGTGCAATTGGACTACCAAGCGCACCGTGAGCTGGCCGAGTCTGAACTTCACCGAATCGCAGGCGAGGCCGCCACACAGTGGGAGCTCACTTCCATTCGCATCGACCACGCCACTGGACCAGTGGCGCCAGGCCAGGCGAGCGTCGCCATCGAGGTGGCCGCCGACCATCGTGACCAAGCCTTTGCCGCCTGTCGGTGGCTCATTGATACGCTCAAGGAACGCGTGCCGATCTGGAAGCAAGAAATTTGGGCTGATGGAACGACCTGGCACAAGGGCACGCCAGTGACATCACCATGAGCGCCCGCTCCACCATTGACGTCCCGGTCGCTACCGCGGCCCAAAAAGCCAGAGCCAAGCGTGTGTATACCGCCCTGGAAAAAGCGTGGCCCGACGCCACGTGCGCCCTGACGTGGCGCAAGCCCCACGAACTGCTTATTGCAACCATCCTGTCCGCACAGGCCACCGACATCGGCGTCAACGCCGCGACGCCGGCCTTGTTCAAGCGATTCAAAACACCCGAAGCCTTTGCCAAGGTCGAACCTCAGGATGTCGAGCCACTGATCTCATCGATCGGGCTCTTTCGATCCAAAGCCAAGAGCATCGTCGAATCCACACGGCGCATGATGGAGGTCTACGACGGCCAAGTGCCCAACACCATGCAGGAACTCATCACACTGCGGGGTGTCGCCAGAAAGACCGCCAACGTCGTACTTGGAAACGCCTTTGGCATCAACGAAGGCGTGGTTGTCGATACACACGTCATGCGTCTGGCGTGGCGGTACAACCTGACCGACCATGAGGGTAAGCCCGATCGAATTGAAGGCGACCTCATGGCACGCTTCCCAAAAGAGAAGTGGACCATGCTCTCACACCTACTGGTCTACCAAGGACGCTACGCATGCAAGGCCCGCAACGTCACGTGCCCGGCCAACACGGTGTGTTCACGCTATGGAAAGTGCGGCCGTTGTACCTGTGCTGACTAATGCACCTCTCGCACCACGCCAAATCCGCCGTCCTTTGAGGCAAAGGCCACACCGCCACCGAGCATGAGTGGTTCGATGCACAGCACCGGCCCTGCAATTTGAATGCCCAACTGGATAGCCTCGGTCGCGCTATCGCGGGGAAGCATCACCGCCACAATGCCCGAGTCGTGGCCAAGCCAAAACGCATCTTCGGTCGCCGCTGCACACACAAATCGTCCGTCGTCTGGCGCTGTGATGGATTCCATTCCCTCGGGAGACGTCAAAGTGGCACGACCATCATCCTCAATGACCACTGACCAGCCCAGAACAGCTGCATTCCGCCGCGGAGGCGATAGCACCACGTCGGTTTCAACGCGTTCTGGGGACTGCCCAACCGGATACCGCCACCACTGCGAATCTCGCGAGGCCATGATCGCCGCGCCCGAAGAACTCGCCGCATCCAATCCACCTGGCACCTCGTGCAATGACGCCACCCGTGGCGGGTCGCCAGGCATCACGACATCCATCACGCCACGACCAAACTCGCCCGATACCACCACCGTGTCATCATCCAACCAATCGGCATCCCGCACGCCTTGAGCATCCCATGACCACACCGGAATGAGCCCCCGGCGTGTTGCTTCAAATACATGAACGGCCTCATCGGTCGCCACGAGCATGCTGTCGCCTCTGCCATGAAGCGATTGCACACGACCTGGAACTGCTCGCGTCCAGAGCCTGGCATCCACCTCGCGACAATCCTCGCCCATGATGCCCACAAGCGACCCCGTGTCTTCGACACGGGCAAAGAGCATGACGCCCCCATCGGGGCCATCCTCCAACCGAAACGGTTCCAATATCGAAGCAGAGCCAACGTACTGATCGTCAGCGCGACGGTGAATGCGACGCCCCACGATGTACAACGTACGTCCCCCCTGCTGAGCTACGCCCAGCACACTGTCGCCCTGATCGTGAATCACGCGGCGGGCATCAAGAGTCCGAACACCTTCGGGCCCGTGCGCGACAACCTTGCCATCCAGCATGTCCAGGCCGATGGGCGAGAGGCCAAGGGAGTCGGCCGATACACGGTCGACGACCCATGGACGCATGGGTTCTTCCAGAGACAGATGTACCACTTCCTGGTCGTCGAGCAAGACGTACATCGTGTCGCCCACCACCTCCATGTCAAGAGCTTGACCAGCCATCCCAGGATCGGCCAACTCGATAGTCGAAATCAACCGACCGCGGGGATCCAGTACCAACAACTCGACACCGGCCAACTGATACCACACATCGTCGCGGACCAATAGTGGGCCCTGGCTTCCCTCGGTGTGGTGGGTAAGCACCAGCCGCTGCGTATGCGGTTTCACCGAAGGAGGCCGCTTCCATCCACTCGTGCACCCGGCAAGAATCAGCAAGAGCGGTAGGATGAGCACGGCGTATATGGCAGTCGTTCTGGTCATGTCGCCATAGGATAGATCAGCTTTCACATGGAGTGCCGCCAGTGGCCGACCGCATCGAACAACTTCGCCGCATGCTCTATTCGGAACCCGAAGACGCCTTCTGCCTCTATGCGCTGGGGCAGGAATATGCCCGCCGTGGAGAATTTGAAGCAGCCCAAGCACATCTTGCCCGCAGCCTTGAATCGGATCCTGACCAGCCCTACGCCTACTTTCATCGAGCCAAATGCCTGCAGCAACTTGGACGACCCGGGGAAGTCCAGCAGGCCATTGCAGAGGGCCTCGAGACAGCCCAGCGAACCGGAGACGCCCACGCCGCTGACGAATTGACCGAATTGCATCGCATGATGGGCGGCCATGGCTGATCGACCCACCATCACCGCCATCATCGCCTCGCCCAAGGAACCCGAATTGCGACGCATCCGCGCGGGACGCACCACGCTAGCGACCATTCGCCACAGTGATGTCGATCGGCTTCAACTGTGTGTCGGCGATGAGATCGATGCGGACATGCTCGACACACTGGCGCGACTCGATCGACGCGCCTCGCTTCGTCTCCAGGCCATCCGATCACTCTCAAGGGCCCACGCAACGCGACATCAACTCGCCGGGCGGCTAGGGCGCACAGACGCACCGCCCGAGGATATCGACGCCGTGCTCGATGAACTGACTCGGGAAGGCATGCTCGACGATCGCCACGCTGCAACCCAACTCATTGAGGAAGCACTTCGACGCAGTCCTACCGGCGAAGCAGCCCTGCTCGAGCGACTGAAGCGTCGAGGCATCGATGACCACACCGCTCGCCAAGCCGTACACGAGGCCATGTCCTCCCGCGATCCGGCGCACGATGCATTGCAGGCGGGCACCGACATCATGCGAACGCTCGGCCATACGACACCGGACATCGCAGCCCGGCGACTTGCTGGACGATTGGCCAGACGGGGATTCTCCCTCGAAATCGTTGAATCGACCGTGTCCAAGCTCACCGGTATCGAGCAGGGCTCGCACGGTACACTCGGAATCGATGGAGACTTCTGAAAGCCAACCTATGGTCCCCCGCGGTGACAGCACCGATCCGTGGGAGATCTCCATGTGTGACGCCAAGGCCTTGCTCCATGGCCAATCGCCTCCCCTCCTGCTCGATTGCAGAACCGACGAGGAGTATGACGCCTCGCACCTTGCTGGCGCAATGCTCATAGCACTCCAGCAAGTGAGCGTGCGACTAGAGGAACTCCTGCCCCACAAGGACCAACAGATCATCGTGTATTGCCGAACTGGGCGACGATCTCGCATCGTGGCCCGATACCTTTCAACCTGCGGATTCCAACACGCTTGGTCGATGGCCGGGGGTATCGATGGTTGGAACGGTCCGGTGAAAACGACTGGGGTCTCCTGATCACATGCTGTGGAAACGTCTGATCACCGGAACCATCTTGATTGCCATTCTGCTTGCCGCGCTGTGGTGGGACCAAACCATCGGACGCATCTCAATAGGAATCGACGGCGCTATGCTCCCCCGGGGCATCGTGATCACTGGCCTATGCCTGATTGTCTCGGCGATGGCGGCGTATGAACTCGCCAAGTTGCTGTGTGTGCATGGCGGACGCCCGTCGGCCTTACTCCTCACCGCCGCATGCTGGGCGCTGCTAATCTTGGCATGGGGCACCGGCACGGACCCCGGCAGCCAACCACGATCGGGCTTTGCCTATGTGCTGTTGGTTTTGGGCGGCACGTGGTTTGTGTCACTTGCGTGGTCGACACGATCGCAGTGCACACAGGGCGCGATGCGCGATGCCACAGCGACCGTTGGCCTTGCCATCTACATCGGCGGCATGCTCTCATTTCTCCTGATGCTGCGTGCCGAGGTATCCGCCTGGTGGATTGCCGGTCTCGTGCTGATCGTGAAATCATGCGACATCGGTGCCTATTTCACGGGCATGTGCATTGGACGCCATAAACTGATCCCATGGCTGAGCCCAGCCAAAACCATCGAAGGGTTGATCGGTGGGCTGGTGACGTCCGGCCTTGTTGGCTGGGGCGTCCTTGCGATACTTGGCTCGCCAACACCTGAGCCAATGCACGCGGCAATGGCGATTCTGATTGGCGTAGTGCTTGGCGGAGCAGGGCAATGCGGAGATCTTGCCATGAGCCTGCTCAAACGAGATGCGAGGATCAAGGACAGTTCCTGCCTGCTACCGGGAATGGGTGGCGTGATGGATGTGTTGGATTCACTGCTTCTCGCCATACCCGTGGCGTGGTGCATCATTACATTCTGACTACATCTCAACCAAATACCACTACGCAGTACCCCGCAGCCGTGTTAGACTGTTTTGTTGATGAAAGCGACGGAGTACCACATGCCGCTCATTGAAGATCTCCTCAGTCTCTACAGTGTTGAACGACAGGTCAGAAGCCTCCGAAGCCGGGTCGATTCCGCGGAAACCTATGTTCGAATGCAGCAACGAGAAATGGAGACGCTGCAGGGGCGGCGTGACGAACTCGAAACGCGGAAACGTCAACGCCAAGCACACACCCACAACCTCGAAACTGAAGTCGCCGGCATCGACGAACGCATCGAAAAACTTCGCGAAGAACTCAACGCAGCCTCGACTTCACGCCAATACAACGCGGTACTCAGCGAAGTCAACAACCTCAAAGACAAACGACGCGAACTCGAAGAGCAGATGCTCGTTGAGATGGACGCCGTCGAAACCACCGAATCAGACATCACTACCATCGACGAACAGATCGCCGAACGATCGACGGTTCTTGAATCTGCCAATATCGAACTTACTACCCGCAAGGACGAAATCGCCGACACCCTTGCGACGCTTGAGGGGGAACGTGCCGCCAAGGCGGCGGTCATTCCCGACGGCACCACACAACTCTTCGATGAACTCGCTGATGACTTTGACGGCGAAGCAATGGCCGGCATCGAGGTCGTGGACAAGCGGCGACGCGAGTACGCCTGCGGGGTCTGCAATGTCCACCTGCCTTTTGACATCGTCAGCCGTGTCATGGGCCGCCCCGACGAAATCATGCAGTGCCAAGGATGCCTGCGAATTCTCTATGGCAGCGAGGGCTGCCGAGAAGCGTTGGTCAAGTAGCCCGCAAGCACACCCCGCCCACCCACCAACCACCGACAACGGATGAACGCCGTAGTCGGGTACTATGGGGCCTGCAATGATCTGCCCGCGGTGCAATCACGATGCCGACAAGGTGATCGACAGTCGCGGCAGCGACGGTGGCCACGTCGTACGCCGACGCCGCGAATGCCAGGATTGCCAAATGCGCTTCACGACCTACGAACGCATCGAGTCCTCTGGTCGGCTCGTCGTTGTGAAGAAGGACGGAGCCCGTGTGCCATTTGATCGCGAGAACGTCCTGCGAGGCATCCGGTCGGCCTGCGGAAAACGCCCAGTCTCCGAATCTTCCAAGGAAGATGTCGCTGATGCCGTTGAACGCGAAATTCGACGTGAATACGAACGGGAAGTTCCCAGCGTCGTCATTGGCCGCCTCGTAGCCGATCAACTTCGAACCCTCGACGATATCGCCTACATCCGCTACGCCAGCGAGTATTACGACTTCAGTTCCCTGCAAGAACTCGCCTCGGAAGTCACAGACATGCAAGCTCGCACCAAAGACGGGCCAGGCCAAGACACGCTCTTCAACCAGTAGACCCCCCCATGCCCACGATCACACTTCCCGACGGTTCTTCCCGCACCTTTAATGAACCCGTGACACCGGGCGATGTCGCCGCTGACATCGGACCGGGACTGGCCAAAGCCGCCGTGGGCGCCCGCGTCAATGGTGAACTGGTCGGCCTCGATGCCACCATCGATCATGATGTCGACATCTCGCTGATCACACTGCCACGAGGCAAGGCCCCAGCCGAAGAAGACGCCCTCTGGCTGATCCGCCACAGCGCGGCCCACGTCATGGCTCAGGCCATTCAGCAGGTCATTCCCGAGGCCCAACTGGTCTATGGACCTCCTATTGATGGGGGCTTCTACTATGACATTGCCATCCCGGACGGCAAATCCGTCAGCAGTGATGACTTCGAAAAGATCGAAACCATCATGGCGAGCATTATCCAAGCCGACCTCCCATTCACGCGAACTGAATGCAGCGTGTCCGACGGCATGAGCCGCCTGGAATCCGAGGGCAGCAAGTACAAACTCGACAACGCCCAGCGAGCCGTCGATGGCGGCGCTTCGAGCCTCACCTGGTACGCAACCGGGACGCCCGGCAGCGATTGGGACGACCTGTGCCGAGGGCCCCACGTGCCATCCACTGGGCGCATCGGTGCCGTCAAGATCATGTCGGTCGCCTCAAGTTACTGGCACGGAGATGCCAATTCCGACAGCCTGACCCGCGTGTACGGCACAGCCTTCGCGCACAAGAAGCACCTCGCCGAACATCTGGACAACCTCGAAGAAGCGCGCAAACGCGATCACCGCATCATCGGCCGCAAACTCGGCCTGTTCCAGATCGACGAAATGGTCGGACAAGGGCTCATCCTCTGGACGCCCAAGGGGGCCGTCATTCGACAGGAATTGCAGGACTTCATCGGCCAAGAACTGCTCCGGCAAGGCTACAAGCAGGTATTTACACCCCACATTGGCAAACTCGATTTGTTTCGAACCTCCGGTCACTTTCCCTACTACCAAGACTCGCAATTCCCCCCGCTGGTCGACCCCGACCAAATGGCCATGCTGGTAGACGAGGGCTGCACATGCTCGGAACTATCCAACCGCCTGCGTGAAGGTGATGTCGACGGCTACTTGCTCAAACCCATGAACTGCCCGATGCACATCCGCATCTACAAAGGGCAGCCGCACAGTTACCGCGATCTGCCCGTGCGGCTGGCCGAATTCGGCACCGTGTATCGATATGAACAGTCCGGCGAACTTGGTGGCATGCTTCGCGTGCGTGGATTCACGCAGGATGATGCGCATCTGTTCTGCACCGAAGACCAACTCCTGCCAGAAATCGCCGGCTGCCTAGAACTGGTCAAGATCATCTTTGGCACGCTGGGGATCGAATCCTTCGATGTTCGAGTTGGGGTGCGAGACCCAGATTCAAGCAAGTACGTCGGTGACCCTGCCAACTGGGATCGAGCCGAAGCGGCCTGTCAAACGGCAGCGGAACAACTCGGCACCAGCTTCGTCACAGAACAAGGGGAAGCAGCCTTCTACGGGCCCAAAATCGACTTTGTGGTGGCCGATACGATCGGACGCCGATGGCAACTTGGCACTGTCCAAGTCGACTACAACCTCCCGGAGCGATTCGATCTCTCCTACATCGGCGCCGACAATGCCCAGCACCGTCCGGTCATGATTCACCGAGCTCCCTTTGGCTCGATGGAACGATTCGTCGGGTTCCTCATTGAACACTTCGCGGGCGCTTTCCCGAGTTGGCTGGCCCCCGAACAGGTCCGCGTGCTGCCTGTGAGCGAAAAATCCGCCGACTACGCACGCACCGTCTATGAATCCCTCCTCGCCTCAGGTCGCCGTGTCACCATGGACGACTCCAACGAGCGGCTCCAAGCACGAATCCGAGTCGCCGCGGAGACAAAGATCCCCTACCTGCTCATTGTGGGCCCGCGGGATGCGGAATCTGGAACCGTCAGCGTCCGTGCCCGGGGTATTGAGCGAGATCTCGGGGCTGTGGGCTTGGATGCATTCGTCGCGGCACTGGACGACGAAGTACAGAATCGGTGTGTTTCGGGGCTGACAGACGTGCTTTTTCCCCAAGCCTGCTCGTGAAGATCCTTGCCCATGAGGCCTGAGGTCTGTAATCTGAGGGGCCTGTGGCGGATGGCCCGCTACGCGACCGCCCCCCCGGAGCACCCCTGTATGACCGATGTCACGATGACACGATCCCTCGGCGACCTGCACGCATGATTCGCCGCGTGCTCCGGACCCCAAAACGAATTCCTCGACGATCGACCCAACCGGCCGACGTCATCACCACGCGCTGACCTTTCAGGAGATCAACTCATCGCCCGCCGACGCCGCTACCTTCGCCCGCAGGAAAACCAACGCCGCCTGCCTCGCATCAACGACCAGATTCGCCGCTCACCTATTCGCCTGATTGATCAGAACGAAGAGATGATTGGCGTCGTGGAAATACCCGAGGCGATTCAACTCGCCCAGCAGGCTGGACTTGATCTCGTCGAAGTGTCACCGGAAGCCGATCCCCCAGTCTGCCGCATTCTCGATTTTGGGAAGTACCGCTATGAGCAGTCCAAAAAAGAGAAGTCCAACCGGGCCAAGTCCAAGACGGCCGAGATGAAGGAAGTGCGACTCGGTCGCTCGATGAAAATCGATCCGCACGACATCGGCATTCGTATGGCGCAGGCTCGCAAATTTCTTATGGACGGACACAAGGTCCAAATCGTGCAAAACTTCCGTGGACGCGAAATGCTCCACAAAGAGCGCGGTAACGAACGAATGGCGTCAGTCATCAAGGAACTGGCCGACATCTCCAAAGTCGACATGCACCCACGCATGGCCGGTCGCCGAATGACCCTCATCTTGTCTCCAGACAAAAGCAAGATCGAACGCATCAAAGACGCCCTAGCCCGCGCGGCCGCCAAAGCCGCCTTGGAAGCGCCCCCGGAAGCGCCCCCGGAAGCACCCCCCGAAACCCCCGCGGAAACCCCCGCCGAAGCACCGGCTGAAACCAGTAGCGATTCCTGAATACAGTCGACCACCGATCAGATAGCCCTGGTGGCCCACCCCCCGTACATGAAGCGGGCCAAGAAGAACATCGCCCGCAGGCTCAGTTCGCCGCACAGGCCGATCCAAATACCCGGTAGCCCCATGTCCAGTACGACCCCGAAGTACCACGCTGCGGGCAAGCGAATGCCATAACTACTGCCCGTCGTGATCAGGAAGGTCCACGTTGTGTCGCCCACGCCCCGAAGAGCCTGACGAACAACCATCGAAATTGCAAAGAACACCTGCGTGACACCGCAAATCAATAGCAGTTCGGGGACGATCTCAAGAAAGAGGGGCTCGTCGCTGACAATAGCCGTCAAACTGCGGCCCCAAATGGCATAGACCACACCCACCAGCCCCATCAATACCACACCAAGGCCGGTGCAGATCCACACTGCCCGCCGAGCCATGTGTGTATTGCCAGCGCCCAAGTACTGACCAGCCAACGCCGCGGCGGCCGTCCCAATGGCAAAGCCCGGAAGAAAGCTGAACGACTCCCACTGCACCGCAATGATATGGGCGCCAGCAAGTCCCTCGGTCACCGCAGGCACATCCGCAGTGATGCCTCCAGCCACCTCCGTCACCAGCATCGACTCGGTTCCCATGTGGTCAGGCCCGATGCCCGCCGTGCCCAACGTAATGGCCGAGTCACCACCGGCCCCACGATCTTTCAAGGCGACCCACCCAATCATCATCAGAACCAGAATGTTGGCCCCCCACATAGAGATACCCTCAAAAAAGTTGGGAATGCCAACCTTGATGATGCGTGTAATCATGCCGCCAAGCGGACCAAGCAGTCTCACCCGGAGACGCAGATCCTTCACGCCCCGCACCAAGACCAGAATGGTCAACACGCCGCCAACGAGGTAACTAAGGGCCGTCCCGGCGGCAATGCCTATGACATTCATGTCGTATTGCAAGGCGCTTTCGATGCGGAGGTCGCCCAGTCGGAATACCGCACCTGACAACCACCACGAACACACGATGTTGACGATATTGACCGACACGGCAATGAGCGCCGGGCGAAGGGTCTCGCCAGATCCGGCCATGCACATGGCCCCCACCATCATGACGCCGATCAACGGCAAGGACAGAATGACTACCCGCACGTAGTTGGTGCAGTACACGCCAGCTTCACCCGACAGCCCACAAACGGTCGCAAGCATGGGCGCTAGCACCCAGACGACCGCCCCAACCAGAATGCCCCACACAACGCTCAGCATCATCGCCTGCGCTAAGGCGCATTCGCCTTCACGCACGTCGCCGCGACCGATGGCCCGAGCGATAATTGCCTGCCCACCAATGCCAAGACCGCTCATGGCAATGCCCATGAGCCAACCGACATATGACCCAATCCCCAACCCATCCATCGCGGGCACCACGGTGTCCGCATCAAGCCCGCCGACCAACATCTTGTCCACAAGCCCCACGCACGCGGCCATAAGATTCTGGAATAGCACCGGCAAGCCGACGATCAAAATCGCCGCCATCAGCGATCGCCCTGCCAGTGCACCAGACTTGATCTGACCGTCGTTGGCCGACACGCCAGAGATAGATTTGTCTACTTGTTGGAGGTCCGCGTCGTCCTCGCCTCGCGGTGAGGGTTTAGCCATCGCCGGTGTGGCCCGGCATGTCCTTCGTCGATGGATCGCCGAAGTCATCCCACGTGCGTTTCTCATCATGGGGACGCAAGCCAATTGGCTGGAGACTCGGCTCGTACTGTTCGTCCAACCAGAACGCGATGTGCTCCCACCACACCTTGTCGCGATCGTAGGTGGGATACGTATACGTTTGCTGCGACGCAAACGGACTCGTCCCGCCGTCAAGCGTGTGCTCATACCACAATTGCCAGGCCGTCAAGTCAAGACCAAATTCTTGGCCGGTCAATTGCGACAGTGCTTGAGCTGCATCGGCATTGATCGATAATTCACGCGCGTCCAAGACATCGATGAGCGCCTGCACAACACGATCTTCGGGATACTGCCCCATGGCCACACACGCAGCGCTGCGAACTTCAGATTGCTCAGACCAATCTCGGGCCACCCGAATGAGTACTGGCACAACCTCGCTATTGTGTAAACGCTGCAGGGCTTGGACCGCCGACCACCGGATAGTCACGCTGTCAGTCACTCGCTGTTCACACCACGGTGCAATCAGTTCGGCGTCTTCCGGTGTGCCGTGGCGAGCAAGCGCTGAAATTGCAGCAGACTTGACCAGTGGGTTGGGGTCGTCTTCAATCGACATGCGATACAAATCGAGATACGGCTGAGTCCCACCAAAGGAAGCCGTTGACAGCAGCACGATGCCCTCGCGACGATGGTTGACGTCATGGGTATCAAGCGCCCACCGAGCTGCTTGGCCAGGCGTAGGCGTCTCGAACATGCGTCCTATGTCGTTAAGGTCGTCCATCACGCAGCCACTGATCAGTAGCGGCGCGATCACCAGCAGCAATCGCAGACGAACCCGGGCTACTAAGGCGTGGTTGGTCAACTTCCCGGAACCTCCTGGCCGCATTCTGACTCAAGCGGCACCAGACACAAGAAGCGACCTGGCGTATCGCCGGTGTTGATGAACTGATGCAAGGTGTCGCTGGGAACGAGCAGCACATCACCGGCTGTGGCCATGTCCGTTTCACCATCGCAGAACACTTCAAAACGGCCCTGCGCGATGTACACCTCGTGCTCATATGGATGCTGGTGCCGCGGCGTCTGTCCGCCTGGCTCCACCACAAAGTGACGCATTGCAAAATTCGGAGCGGCATCCTCGCGACCAACCATGACTTGCATGGCAACGCCATGGGCGCCTTCCATCGTCACCGGTATGGTCGACTGTGGGTCACATGCACGGATCAGCATGCCCGAAGGATAGCCGATTCAATACGCTCGATTGGATCCAGATCAATCGTCGCTGTCGTGGGGCTTGAAGGCTGCCACCACATCGGCCTGTACGTTGGGCGGCGTGGTCTCGTCATGCGAGTACTCCATCGCGAAACTGCCCGCCCCACCGGTGATTGACTTGAGTTGATTGGCGTAGGTCATCATCTCCGAAAGCGGTGCCTCCGCAAAGACGACTGCCTGGTTGCCAGGCATCATGTCCGTGCCCTGAATTCGGCCACGCCGTCCGGAGATATCCGACGAAATATCGCCGATGGCATTCGAGGGAATAGTGATTTCCAACTTGACAAACGGCTCAAGTAGCACAGGATGCGCCTTCTTGATGGCATCGATGAAGGCCCGCTTGCCCGCCGTCACGAAGGCGACTTCCTTGGAGTCAACAGGGTGGTGCTTGCCGTCGTAGACAGCGACCTTGATGTTTTGAATCGGATAGCCCGCAATCGCGCCTTCCTGCATCACCAGCCGAACGCCCTTTTCAATGGCCGGAAGGTACTGCTTGGGCACGCTTCCACCAAAGGTGTCATCGACGAACATCAGGCCATTGGTCATGTCCTCGGTCGGCTCGGTCACCGGTTCAACGCGAAGATAGACCTCGCCAAACTGGCCACTGCCACCAGACTGCTTTTTGTGACGATGGTGCCCTTCTGCATTTCCAGTGATGGTTTCCTTGTACGCGACCTTGGGTGGACGCGTCGACACTTCGATGCCGTATCGGTCCTTGAGCAACTGCAACTTGGCACGCAAGTGCAGTTCGCCAATTCCGCGAAGCACCTGTTCATGCGTCACTGCATTTCGCTCGATTTCGAGCGTCGGGTCTTCCATGGTCATCTTGGCGATGGCGTCCCCAAGTTTGGCTTCGGCACCTTTCGTCGTCGTCTCGATGGCCAAACCGAACATGGGACGAGGAAGCGGTATGGACCGCAGTGATAATTCGCCTTGCCCATCCAAGTGCATCGTGTTGTCGTACTGCACTTCTTCGATCTTGGAAACCGCCACAATGTCGCCGGGAATCGCCGTTTTTAGTTCCTCGGTGTCCTTGCCGCAGACGCGGAAGATGTGTGCCAGACGCGTGCCCTTGCGATTGTCACCAACTCGCGGGTTGGTGCTGGAATCAAAGGTGCCTTGATGAACACGGAAGCAGCACAGTTTGCCCACGAACGGATCCGACGCCACCTTGAAGACGTGCGCGACAGGGTCGCCCGATGGATCAGCCGTCACTTCAATGTCGCTTCGATTGCCGC
>CAZGFN010000025.1:0-33902 GCA_964524945.1 uncultured Isosphaeraceae bacterium | reverse complement strand
CTACAAAGAGCGCCCAGGCCAGGGATACCAATTCAGTGGCTTGATGAGCACTTGGTCAAACTGACTGTCACTGTGCCATCTTTAATACCAAGTGATCTGAATCAGAATGGGGAGGTTGACATTGCAGATGTGTTGTACTGCCTTCAGTATTGGGGATTGCCAGACGCCGACTTGAATAACGACGGCACAACAGATGTAGCTGATTTACTTTTAGTCATTCATGAGTTTGGTAACTAAATGTAACCCTAGCGATTGATTCCAGTCCTATATCAAGTAGCCCCCGCATTCTGATTGCGGGGGTTACTTGGTTTTGGTATTAGCAATTATCGAGTAGCCAAGAGTGTTGCAATTGACTGGAAGTCAAGTCGGTTGTCTAGCACGGATATTCGCCACCTCACCAAATGAGGGCCTCGCCGCATCTTCCAGCTCCTCAGCCAGACGGCGGCTAGGCGTGTCAGGGATATCTCTTTCGAGGTGTTTTGCGTCCTGAACGAGCGTTCTCACTGATCTGCAATACGCTTCGCTTCACGCTTCAGGAAGGTCCCTGTGGAGCGTCTGCATTTCTTCCCAGTGTCAGGGCAGATCCAGATTGCTTGCCAGCAGGGGGAGTTTGGTCGCTTGTAGAGTCCGGCCACAATGAGCCTCCTTTTCCATCGCTGGTCAGGGGGTCAAAGCCCATCTTCAGTGTGTGCCTGAGTGTGTACCCAGCGCTGCGTCTCTAGAGATTTCCACGCCGATCCTGCTCGAGTTCCAAGGCCTCAAAGAGCGACTTGAAGTTGCCCTTGCCAAATGATTGGCTGCCACGGCGGCCAATGATTTCGAAGAAGAGCGTGGGGCGATCTTGCAGGGGCTTGGTGAAGAGTTGCAGGAGATACCCCTGGTCATCTGCGTCGACGAGGATGCCCAGATCGCGGATCCGTTCATGATCCTCACGTACCGGCGTATGCCCGCTCGCAGTTAGAATTTTGTCAACGCGTTCCCACACCGTCTCGTAGTAGGCATCGGGAATGGTCAGGAAGTCGACGCCGCGGCGGCGGAGTTCAGCGACCGACTCGATGCAGTCATTGGTACGGAAGGCCAAGTGTTGGACACCGGGCGTCATGTCGTGCCACTCCAAGTACTCTTGGATCTGGCTCTTACGCTTGCCCATCGCCGGTTCGTTGATCGGGAACTTGATGAGGTTGTTGCCAGAGGCCATCACCTTTGACATGAGGGCGGAATATTCAGTCGAGATGTCTGCATCATCGAAATGCTTGAACATCGCAAAGCCCAGTACGTTCTCGTACCAGTCCACCCAGTGGTTCATTTGGCCTTCATCGACGTTGCCCACGCAGTGATCTAAGAACATCAGGCCGCAGGGGTTCTTGCGGTTGACTTCGTTGATGGAGAGGCCATCAATTCGCTTGAATCCCGGCTCAAAGTCGCCGCCTTTCTTGACGGATTCAATGGCATAGTGGCCGGTACGACTGATAAATGAGTGGACGGCTCGGCCGTAGGTCTTGATCCCCGCGGTAGTCACACTGCCCTTCTCGTCTGAGATGGTGACTGGCTCGTAGGCGATCTCGCCACCATTGGCAATAGCCTGCTTCCAAGCCGCTTCTGCATTCTCAACCGTAAAGGCGATGTCCTTGACGCCGTCGCCAAACTTGCGAATCTCCTCTGCAGCAGGGTCGTCCTTTGCAAGAGGTGTTTCGAGCAACATTCGAATATTGCCCTGCGTGAGCAGGTAGCGAGCACGATCGCGACTCCCCGTCGTGAGGTCGGCCATCTGTTCGATGGTGAAGCCGAAGGTATAGGCATAGAAGAAGGCTGCCTGCTTGGCATTGCCAACGAAGAATCGGACGTGATCGACATCAATTAGCGACAACGGATCGGCAGATGTCTGTGCTTGGGACAGATTCGCGGTGGTCATTGGGGGGGCTCCGTGCGGGCCAATTGGCCGGGAAAGTGTCCATGATACCGGACGCGGCCAATGGTCAAGTAATTTCTATTGGAGAGCGTGGGCTTCAGTACGCCAGAACGCTGTGGACAGAATTTGGAGCGAGTCGGGCAGCACCATTGAGTCCCATCAGTTCGATGAGCACGGAAATGCCGGCCAACTTCCCGCCGAGGGCTTCAATGAGCCTGCAACTGGCGTCCATCGTGCCTCCGGTGGCTATGAGATCGTCTACGAGCAGCACCCGCTGCCCAGGATGTATGGCGTCGGTGTGAATTTCCAGCGTGTCACTTCCGTATTCAAGTTCGTACTCTTTGGCCATCGTTTTGGAGGGCAACTTCCCTGGCTTTCTAATGGGAATGAATCCCGCGTTGAGCGAACGCGCCAGTAATGTTCCAAAGATGAACCCCCGTGACTCGGCGCCTACGACCACCTCGATGCCACATGAGCGGAACGGGTTGACCATCAACTCGGCGGCCAAGGCCAGAGCCGCTCGATCGGCCAGCAGTGGGGTGATGTCACGGAAGATGATCCCTTTCTGGGGGTAGTCTGGGATGTCTCGAATCAGCGTGCGGAGTCGTTCAGGCATCAGGGGGGGCCTCCTCGTGGCATGCGGATCCTAGCAGGCGGCAAACGGTAGAATGCCCACCATATGCCTGCCAAAAAATCAACATCGACATCACTGGAAATCGTCGAGCCTGTGGGAATGCGGGTGCTGCTGCGTAAAGACCCAGACCGGAAATTGACCAAGGCTGGCATTCATCTGCCTGACAAGATCGAGATTCCGAATCTGACCGGTCGCATTGTGGCGGTCAGTTCTCAGATTGAGCACAACGAAGACTGGCCCATTGCCCAGTACGACAAGGTGCTCTTCACCCCCAAGCATGCTGTCCCGGTGGACTTTGAGGGTGACAACCGGCTCTTTGTCGTGCCAATTGAGGACATCGTCGCCGTCTTTCGGCGAGGAGAATGAGCATGCCCGTCAGGCAGGTTGAGGCCATCGCTGGCCAGCCAACGGTCGCCATCACGCCTCCGGGATCAAAGAGTTTGTCCTGCCGCGCCATCATGCTGGCATCCGTGTCCAGTGGTCCCTCGTGCCTGCGGGGGTTGCTTGTGTCGGATGACACCACGGCGCTGCTGGCCGCGGTTGAAGCCATGGGCGTGCAGGTGCACGTGGACGGTGCATCGGTCACGCTACAGCCACCAACAGTGCTTGGGCGTTCTGGCCACGTGCGGGTTGATCTGGGACACGGGGGCACGCCCGCACGATTCATGCTGGCCATGGCAAGTCTTGGCTGCGGAGAAGTAGTGGTCGATGGTTCTCCACGGCTGCGGGAACGCCCGATGGGTGATGGGCTTGACCTGCTCGAACAAGTCGGCGTGGCGGCGCATGCATTAGATCAGCAGGATCGGCTTCCGATCGAAGT
Source organism: uncultured Isosphaeraceae bacterium (assembly GCA_964524945.1). Classification (GTDB taxonomy): domain Bacteria; phylum Planctomycetota; class Phycisphaerae; order Phycisphaerales; family SM1A02; genus UBA12567. The sequence goes on along the minus strand of CAZGFN010000025.1, from coordinate 30,539 downwards.
GGTCGGTGGTCCATGGACCCGCCGCGATGTGCGAGTCTCCCGAACGGCATCGAGTCAGTTTCTTTCTGCCATGTTGCTGGTCGCTCCCGCGGCCGCCGATGGCATCGACTTGCACCTCGCACACGCCGCGGTGAGTGAGGCCTATCTTCGACTGACTATTGCCGAACTTCGAGCATGGGGGATTCCCGTGAGTGTGCACGAATCAGACGGGCGCGTGTCGGCGGTGCATGTTGATCATGGTCGGCCTGCCGGTCAAGACCGCACCATTCCCGCCGATGCTAGTTCCGCACTCTTCTGGGCGCTGGCTGCGGCCATTCTTCCAGGCGCGTCAATGACGCTCGAAGGTGTGCAACTCGATGATGGACAGCCCGATGCCGCCGGTATACGGGTGCTTGCTCAGATGGGGCTCTCCCTTGAGTCAACCTCAACCTACGTGCGATGCGTCGGCCCGCCACAACTTACGAGTGTTGGCACGATTGACTGTGCTTCGATGCCCGATGCGGCGCCAGCCCTTGCTGTTGCATGTTGCTGGGCGAGTGCCCCGACACGTCTCATCGGACTCTCGACGTTGCGGGGTAAGGAGTCCGATCGGGTTGCGACCATCGCGGGCGAACTAAACCGTGCGGGCTTTGATGTCCACATCGTCGGGGATGATCTACTTATTGACCCGGCCAATCCACCCTCGAGCCCGGTCACCATTCAGACCTGGGACGACCATCGCATCGCCATGGCCATGGCTGTGATGGGGCTGCGGCGTGGTGGCGTGTCCATTGAGGATCCAGCAGTGACGGCCAAGAGTTACCCCGGTTTCTGGGATGATCTGGCCGGACTGTACGCCTGCCGCCAGAGTGGAGATACTGACGCACGATGAAACCCTTCTGGACGATGTCACGGCTCCTGTTGGAGCGACGCGGCGCGCTGATTCTGGCAGTAGCGATGGCCTTTGTCTCGGCGTTGGGTCTCGGGGCGGGCTTGCTGAGCCTTGGTCCCATGATGGAGCAGATCTTGGGCGCCGACGGCGGTGTGGGCTTGCAGGCGATGGCCCAGCAGCACAATGCAGCAGGAGGGTGGGAGATCCCCAGTTGGATCGTTGACAATCTTCCTGCAGACCGCTTTGATGGTGTGCAGTTGTTGATCATCTTGATCTGGTGTCTGACAGTTGTGGGCGCAACGGCCAACTTTCTGCATCAATACCTCAGTCAGACACTCGTAACACGCACCATCGCAACAGTGCGGCAGCGACTCTTTGACCATGTGCTTACCCTGCCGCTTTCCAAAGTCGTGCAGCGTGGCCCCAGCGAGTATGTCTCTCGCATTATTCGTGACTCTGCGGCGCTCGAAGCGGGATTCATTTCACTGCTTGGCAAGTCGGTCGCGCAGCTCACCAAGGGCATCGCGGCGCTGGCCGTGGCGTTGATCTTTGACTGGCAGATCGTGGTGGCTGCTGTCATTGTTGGTCCGATTCTTGCCATCGTTATTCGGAAACTTGCCAAACGTATTCGTCGTGGAAGCAAAGGTTCGCTGACGGCGCAGCAGGATCTGCTTCGACTGGCGACCGAGCGTGTGCAGGGCCTACGTGCGATCAAGACCAGTGGTGGAGAACCTGCAGCGCGACGGCGCTTTGATGAGATCAATGAAGAAGTGGTCCGCAATGAACTGAAGATGCGTACGGCCAAGGCCATGAGCAGCCCGATTGTCGAAACGCTGGCGATTCTGGTGCTTGGCTCGCTGGCGTTGCTTGCTGCTAAGAAGATTCTGAGTGGCGCGATGCCCTTTGACGACTTCATTTTGTCCATCGGGTCGCTGGCGGTGGCGGGGGCAAGTTTGCGACCGTTGACGGGCATTATCAATGAACTCAATACTGCTGCGCCACCCGCCCAGCGGATTCTCGATGTGCTCAGTGAGGACGCCGAGCCCGCTGGTGGAGAAAGCCTTGCCAGGCACGGGCAGTCGATTGTGTTTGATGCTGTTCAGTTCACCTACCCCGGCGCCGATGCTCCTGCCTTGACAGACATCTCGCTTGAGATACCGTTCGGCTCGCACGTGGCGATCGTAGGGCCAAATGGATCCGGTAAGACCACCCTCTTAGGCATGCTTCCACGGCTGCTGCACCCTAAGCAGGGCAGCGTGCTCATCGACGGGGTCAATCTTGAGCGGGTAAGTCTGGAATCGCTTCGCGATCAGATTGGTGTGGTGACGCAGGACGCGTTCATTGTGCAGGGCACGATTTTGGACAACATATTGCTTGGGCGGCCTGACGCCAGTCGCGAGCAGGCTATCGCCGCAGCGAAGGCGGCCCATGCAGATGCATTTGTGGAGGCCATGCCCGGTACGTGGGATGCGACGGTGTCTGAACAAGGTGCGTCGTTGTCCGGTGGTCAGCGACAACGCCTTTCCATTGCCAGGGCGCTCTTGCGAGAGCCAGCCATTTTGATTCTCGACGAGGCGACAAGTCAGGTAGACAGTGAATCGGAGGCGGCCATTGCCGCTGCCATCAAAGCCATTCAGGGCCGCACTGTATTGGTTATTGCGCATCGGCTTGCGACGGTATTGGACTGCGATCGAATCGTCGTCATGGACCAAGGGCAAATCGTAGATGCCGGCACACACGATGAATTGCTGGTCCGATGCGACTTGTATGAGCGATTGATTCGGACCCAACTGGTCGCTGTTGAGTCATGAACTTGGTTCGTAGTGCCCCCCAGACGCGTCGACTGGTTGTGCTTGGCAGTGGCTTGGTATTGGTCATGCTCCTTCGCTTGCTTGTGGGCATCGACCCGGTTAGTGGAAGTGTGTCGTTGGAATGGCCCGAGGCGGCGTGGGCATCCTTTCGTATGTCCGCTGCTGTAGTGGCTGTGCTGGTGGGGGCCAGCCTCTCTCTGAGTGGACTGCTGCTGCAGTCGTCTCTGCGGAATCCGCTTGCCGCACCATCGGTACTGGGGGTGAGTAGTGGGGCGGGACTTGGTGTCATGCTCGCGCTGCTGATTGCTCATCAAGCCGGCCTCGATTCGGTCCCGTGGTTTGCACCGGCGATTGCCGGGGCGCTCATCGCGGTGGGCATTGTGCTAGTGCTAGGACGGCGAGATGGTTGGCCCGATCCGGTGTCGACAATTCTGGCGGGAGTCATCGTCGCAACGATGGCTGGCGCTGGCATGGTGCTGCTGCAATCGATGGTTCCAAATGAATTTCGCGGGCGATTCCTGTCCTGGGCGATGGGCACGATTCCTGAAATAACACCCACGAATCACATGTTGGTGCTGCTGGTGCTGGTCGCTGGTGGAGCGGTGTGGGCCATGATGAATATTGGGCGGCTTGATGCGCTGCGTCTTGATGAAGCGTCGGCGCGGACCATTGGGGCCAGGCCCGAACACATGCGGCTGGTCTGCCTCATCTTGGCTGGTGTGCTGACCGCCATGACCGTGGCGATCTGCGGCCCACTGGGATTCGTCGGTCTACTTGGCCCGCACATGGCCAGGCTTGTGGTGGGGCCCGGACATCGCACGCTTGTTCCCGCCGCATTGATCATGGGGGCGTTGGTGTTGGTGTCGGCTGATGTGGTGCGCCAGACCGTGAACTTGGGCGCGGGTCGGTTGCCCGTGGGTGTCGTGACAACGCTCGCTGGCGGCCCCTTCTTCTTGTGGTTGTTGAGCACAAGGCGGGGGAGCGAATGGTCTGGGGGAACACATGCTTCGATGTGAACAAGTGAGGATGTGTTATGGGCAGTTCATGCTCGGGCCGATTGATGTCCAGGTGCTTGCCGGTCGTGTCACGGCCTTAGTTGGGCCCAATGCCAGTGGCAAGACCACCATGTTGTCGGTTCTGGGGGGCATGTGTCAGCCGACGCACGGATGTGTGGTGATGGGCGATCGGACGGTGGACACACTGACGCACCGACAGCGTGCTGCGGATCTAGTGAGTTTGACACAGCGACCTACTGCGGGCGGTGGCATGTTGGTGCGGGAACTTGTGGCACTTGGCCGACTGCTTCGCCACAGCGATGATGCTGCGGTCGATGCCGCAATCGACTCGATGGAATTGGGCCCACTTGAGTGTGTGCCCATGGGCCAACTGTCGGTGGGGCAGAGCCAGCGTGCGCATCTGGCCAGAGTTCTGGCCCAAGCTTCGCCCCAAGCCGTGCTGGTACTGGATGAACCAACGGCTCCTTTGGACCCGACGTGGGCCCGCAAGACGTGGGCGGCACTACACGCCCACGCCCGCGGGGGTGGGGCGGTTGTATTGGCGGTCCACGATGTGGCCATCGCCGCGGACCAAGCCGATGACGCGTGGGTCCTGAACGCTGGTGCAATGGTCGCGGCCGGCTCGGCTCCGGAGGTCCTGTCACCTGAGCCCCTTGAACGCGTATTTGGGCACAGTTTCGAGTGGGCCAATCGCTCAGATGGCAGTCGGTGGTTGGTGCCGTCGCCCCAGCAGCGAACTTCCTAAACTCTTGGTCAATGGGTATTGACGAACTGGTTGTATATGGTGGCGTGCTGGTGTGGGTCATCGGTTCCATCGTGGCCGCCCTCAAGAAGGGCAAGGCTGTGGCGCCTGCTCAGCAGGCGGCGGTCCCGACTGGGCGGGGCGTCAAAGTCGCCCCCAAGCCAATGCCAAAGACGGGCTTGAAGCCACGCCGTGAACGTCCACAGCACACCGCAATACAGGGTGCTGACATGCATGATGCGTTGGAGATACCGTTGCAGAGTCGCATGTCGGCCGCTCGGTCGCATGGCCGCCGTGGGCCATGGACTCCTTGGCAGCGGGCTCTGGTGATGTCTGAACTGCTTGGAAAGCCCCGTGCGACTCAGGCCCACGAACCGCCGGCTTGAGCCTTGCCAAAGCAGATCGCTGCAGATGCCCCCGAGATGACGAACGATCGCGGAGAGTATCGTTATACTCCCGCCCCATGTCCGCATTGCCAACTGTCGAAACGTGCCTCGGGCTGGACCACATCGTGCTTGACCGTCTCGGTCGAGCTCGCGTGGCTATGGCGGCCGCTGACATTGATGCCCTGCTGATCACTGGCGAACAGGACATTCGATATCTGGCGGGCTGTAATGGGCACGACGTCAAACTGCTTGTAACCGAGGCGAGCGTCTCGCTCATTTCGGATCGTCGCTATGAGGAATACCTCGCCCCATGGCAGGAGACCGGCCACTTTCATGTTGAAATTCCCGCCGGACGAGCGGCCCAATTGGAATGGATTGGAACGCACTTGGCGGAGGCAGGAATTGGGCGGCTGCATGTGCAAGCCGATCACACCACGCTGACTGCTCAAGAGGGCCTTGCAAAGGCCATCCCATCACTGGTCATTGAAGCAACGACCGCTATTTGCGGGCCGCTTCGCATGCAGAAATCGCCCGATGAGATTGAAGCCATCGAGCGTGCCATCGGGGTTCAGACACAGGCGTTGCACGCAATGCTTGCGGATCTACGCCTTGGTATGACAGAAGGGCAGGCGGCCGCGAGATTGATTTACGAAATGCGAATCCGCGGCGCCGAGTCCGAGAGTTTTGAGCCCATCGTGGGCAGCGGGGCCAACGCAAGCATCATTCACCATATGCCAGGGGCAAGTCCGATTGTGCCTGGCGTCCTGCTCGTGGACTGGGGCGCACGGGTGGATGGTCTCTGTAGCGACCTGACGCGTACCTTCTTCTTGGGCGAACCGCCTGAGGAACTGGGCAAGGTGTATAACATTGTCAACGAGGCGCGCCTCGCGGCGATCGCCGCATGCCATGTCGGAACGCCCGTACACGATGTTGATGCGGCTGCTCGAAATGTCATTGAGGCCGCAGGCTATGGCGAGCAATTCGCCCATGGTGTTGGCCACGGACTCGGACGCGACGTGCATGAACAACCGTTCATGGGACGAGCAGCGCCTGATGTGGCGTTGCTTGAAGGCATGGTTGTCACCATCGAGCCTGGCATCTACTTGCCAGGACTTGGCGGCGTGCGGCTGGAAGACGATGTACTTGTGACCGATGGCGACCCGCGGGTGCTGTCGGCGGATCTGGAAACAAGTTTTGAGAGCGCCTGCCTGGCGTTGCCAAAGAAGGACAAGCCATGATCGACATTCGCAAACTCAAAGAATTGGTCAAACTGATGGTGCAGAACGATCTCACTGAGATGGATCTGCGTGACAGCGAGGAGCAAGTCACGATTCAGCGGCCAAACCACTGGTCAACCCCGCAAATGTCCGCTGGTGGTGGCGTGGCAATCGCGCCTCCTCCTTCGGCTCCCCCGGGAACTCCAACAGTAGCACCAGAACCACCGGCTCAGGCCACCGCCGGTGATGATCGAACCGGGCTGGTGGCCATCGAGAGTCCAATGGTCGGTACCTACTACTCCGCATCATCGCCCGATGCCGACGAATTTGTCACGGTAGGCGGAACGATCTCCGATGGTTCGGTGGTCTGCCTTCTGGAAGCCATGAAGATCTTCAATGAAATCAAGTCCGAAGTCAGCGGCACCGTTGAACGCATTCTGGTCAAAAACGGCGATGCCGTTGAGTTCGGTCAGGAATTGATGCTTGTCCGCCCAGCCTGAGGTCTGCCATGTTTGATCGAATACTGATTGCCAATCGGGGTGAGATTGCGCTTCGAATCATTCGCGCTGCCCGCGAGCTCGGGTGTCAAAGTGTCTGCGTCTATTCGCAGGCGGACAAGGACGGTCCGTGGTTGGAGCAAGCGGATGAGACCGTGTGTATCGGAGCCGGTCCATCTGCCGATTCATATTTGCGTATCGACCGCATCATCTCGGCGGCCGAAACAACCCATGCCGATGCGATCCATCCCGGGTACGGCTTTCTTGCTGAGAATGCGGACTTTGCCGAGGTGTGTCGAGACTGCAACATCGAGTTCATCGGGCCAAGTCCCGAAGCGATGGCCTTGCTTGGGGACAAAATCTCCTGCAAGCGCATGGCTCGTGAAGCTGGTACCCCGGTCTTTCCAGGAAGCGCAGAGGCCATCGAAGATCCCGATGAGGCTATGGAGGTCGCGCGGGATATTGGATATCCGGTCATCGTCAAGGCCGCCGCTGGTGGCGGCGGGCGTGGAATGCGAATTGCGCACAATGACGAAGAACTTGCAGTCGGTCTTGCTTCGGCCAGACAAGAAGCAACGGCGGCCTTTGGCAATGGTGCGGTCTATGTCGAGAAGTTCCTTGAACATGCTCGCCACGTCGAAGTGCAGTGCATCGGCGACAAACATGGCAATGCCATCCATCTGTTCAACCGAGATTGCACTTCGCAGCGACGGCACCAGAAACTGATCGAGGAAGGCCCCGCACCAGGGGTTGACCCCGAAATCCGAGATCGTGTCTGTGAATCCGCTGCGGCCTTGATCCGCAATGCGGAATACTCGGGCGCTGCAACGGTGGAGTTTCTCATGGACCACGAGCAGAAGTTTTACATGCTGGAGGTCAACACACGTGTGCAGGTTGAGCATCCAGTGACTGAGATGATCACCGGCGTGGATATTGTCAAGGAATCCATCCGGGTGGCAACGGGTGAGCCGCTGAGTGTGTCTCAAGGTGATGTGCAGATCAGCGGTCATGCTATTGAGTGTCGAGTCAATGCAGAAGACCCCGATCGCAATTTTATGCCCCAGCCAGGTCTAGTGGAAACGTTTCAAGTCCCTGGTGGCTTTGATGTGCGAGTTGACACACATGTTCGACCTGGGTATCGAATACCGCCAAACTACGACTCGATGATCGGAAAACTTATCGTCCACGGTCGAGATCGGACCGAAGCAATTGCTCGAATGCAGTCAGCGATCAGTGAGTTCCACGTGGCCCCTATCAAGACCACGTTGCCGCTGCACGCTCGTCTGATTCAGGCAGATGCCTTTGTGCAGCATGATGTGGCCCATCGATACGACATCCACTGGGTAGAGCGATTGTTGGAAGCCGACTCCGCTGCGGTCAGCGTCGACGGCCAGTGACAATGCCTTCAATGAACCCAACGGTCTGATCATCCATCATCAGTTCAACTGGGCGGATATCAGTGGGTACGACGAAGATCAGGTAGAGCTGGTCTTCGGTGCCTACACGTGGCCGGGCTCGGATGTCGCTAAGCCGTTGAATGGTTTGATTGAAGGAAATCGTCGCCCCGCGGTCGCTGACCATTTCATAGCCGACTGGTTCGTAGGGTCGGTTTTCGGCATCTACCAGCGTGATGTTGCCATCGCCGCCCAGTTCACGCGCGACCGCCAAGATGCTGGCACCGGTCCCAGGACCAACCTCGATTTTCAGGACGACTGCATTATCGCCCGGCGAGAGGTAGCCGGTGACTGAAGTGGCACCTCGCGTGCTCTTGCGGCTCTTCTTGACCTTGGCAAAATTGGCCTTGGCCAGTTTCTTGGATTCGCGATCAATTTCAAATGACCCTGAAAAGTCATCAATAGTTGGGCGGATCGATCGGTGGAAGCGTGCGCGGGAATCGACCAGCGAGGTGATATTGCCACCCCATCCATCCTCGATGCCAGTGCCGTCGGCCCCGCTCCGAAGGAAGTAGTCCAATTCGCCTGTAGCGATGTTGGTTTCAGGCATCATCAATCGCAGGTTTCGCACCTGAAGAAAGCGGGCCTGAAAGTCATCGGGAAGGGCAAAGATAAGCTTCAAGTTCGCTTCGTTGAGTCCATTGACACTGGCCGCGTATCGCGACGGCGAGTCAAACCGGTAGAAGCCAGTGGTGTCGTCCTTGTCGACGGCTTGTCGCCACGCCACGGGATGGAATGTTTCGGTTTTGCCCAGGCTCGTTTCGCCAACGAGCCGAACTTGAGCGGAAGACAGCAGCAAGGAACGTTCAAAGTCCAGTCCATTGCGGGTAAAGGAAATGGGAATGGTCAGGTAGTAGCCGTCTTGATCGTCCGGATCCCACATCAGTGGGGGGTCCATTGTGACGGTCCCCGCGGGTTGCATCATCTGGCCGGTACGTCGTTTTTCGGTATGACCGGTGTCGCGGAGAAGGGATGCTTGTCGGTTGATCTGTGGATTCCACTTAGCCAGTGGCCGACCGCTGATGTCTGGATGCAGCGTCGTGAGACTCAGGCTCTCATACAACGCGGTCGTCATGGTGTCGACGGGGACCCACAGGGGTGTAGTTGGCTCGCCAACAACGCCAGTCTCGAGCCGGGCCCAGCCACGGTAATTCATGAAATCAAGTGGCCTTTGGATATAGCCGGTGCCAATGACAAGAAGCCCCACGGTGATGATTCCAGAGACCGCGCCGGTGGCGGCGCCTCCGAGCACATCCATCAGTTGCGGAATGGTCACGTTTTCCGGGGCCAGCCGATCGGTCACCATTCGCATAATGGTCAGCACAATGGCAAAGGTCATCAGCAGCAATATGCCCGGAAGTAATTGGTCCCACCATGTGCCTGTGGAGGCGACGTCGTAGATGAGAGGCTCCCAAACTGCCAACGCGATGGCGCCAGCGCAAATCACGCAGACCATGTGGAGCAAGCCGCTGAGGAACCCTTGGGATGACCACCAATATGCAATGAGTGCTACCAATGCCACGATCAGGATGTTGTAAATGGCGTCCATGTCAGGCTCCCTTGGTCGCAGGCGTCTTCTTTTTCTTCTTGGAGGGGCCGCCACCTAGCACACGGGACATTTCCTCCAGCGACGTGATGCCCGCCGTGACGCGGTTGATCGCCACCTCTTGCATGAGCAACATTCGCTTGCGTCTCGCATGAACCATGGCGGCCTTCAGGTCGCCACTGCCGAGAATCTGACGACACTCTTCGTCCACTGGGAAGACCTCGAAGATCGCTGTGGCGCCGATGTATCCGGTGCCTCGACAGGCTTGGCAGTCTTCAACGTTGTTGCGGACTTGTACCTTGCCACTGGCACGATGGACGGTGGTGCCGTCGGGGAGTCGGAGCTTGCGCGGTTCTGCAGGCGTGAAGGGCTGTTTGCAATCGGGGCAGAGCAGGCGAACCAGCCGCTGGCACACGGACGCCCGAAGATGCTTGGCAGCCTTGGGAACATCCCCGACGAGCCGGACCCATTCGCGAATCGCCATGGCAGCACTGTCGGCGTTGAACTGCAGGTACTGCAGTGCCCCATCGCCACCAGCAGAGGCAGCGACTTGGGCAGTCGCGGCGTCAGCCAGATTGGCCAGTACGACATCGGGGTCTCGTCGGAGGATTGACTGAAGCGACGTTGCATAGTCAAGATCGGGATTGGAGGGGTCCCACACAACGTGGTCAATTCCCTCAAGTGCCAAGAGTGCCCGCTGTTCGAGCGTCTTGATATTGCTGGTGTAGGCGTCGTGACGCGAAAGCATCGCGTATCCGGTGGTAGTCAGGCCTTGGCCAGCCGGTGTGCTGAGTAGCACGATGCCATGTCGCATGTGGTCAGGCATCAGCTCGTCGAGGATGGCCCGCTGGCTGTCTTCCAGGCCGAGCTGGGCATACGGAATCTGGAGCCGCTTGGGTTGATCAAGATCAATTCGCAGCACTTGGCCTCGCGAACTGCCCGACACAGTGATCCTCGCTTCGTGGTACCCGTTGTTGCCGTTGATTTTGAACTCGCCATGTTGAGCGTGCCGTGTTTCCTGAAGATCAAGCCCGGCGATCGTCTTGAGCAGATTGACAACTTTGGCGCCGGCTTCTGGCTGCAGCGGATCCTGCCGTTCTGACACCGTGTGTACGACTCGGGCTGCGGCCAAGCCTCCTTGCCCAAGCGCCATATCAACTCGACTCGCATCGAGGTTCAGGGCGGGGAGCAAAATAGCTTCAAGGTCAAGCCATGCATCAAGAAGGGGATCATCCTTGCTAGGCGTATCAATGTTGCCTTCGGGGCCCTTGAATTCCAAGACGGCATCCTTGGCGGCGCGAGTCTTTCGCTTTGCGGGTGCGTTGGGGTCCTTCTTGAACAAGTGGTACTTCTGCGCCTCGCCTACCTCGCCGTTGCGCACCTTCCAGTAGACGAGGATGGGGAGCAGCATGAGTAGCATGCCCAGGAACCACGATACGTAGAAACTCCACACAAAGAGCATCACCGAAAGTCCAGCCATCCCCGCGGTGAGGTGCGCCAGATTCCACTTGATGTGGTCAAGTCGCAGTCGCCTGCTGTCTGGATCGAGTTTGGTGCCGATGACCCAAGCCCACGCAATAAATGGTGCCCAAATAAGGAGAGGCTTCCAAGGGCTTAGGAGAAAAACGGAAGTTTCGGCGAGCATGTGCATCATGGTGTGCCTCAGGAAATGCCCTTGAGTCGCATCTTGAGTTCTTCTGGCTTTGGTGTTGCTTCCATGGCAATGCGGTGGTGGATCCATTCACCCTCCACCAGATTGACAAGTGCAGATGTGAAGTCCACCATGCCCTCTTCCTTGCCCTTGCGAATGAGTTCGAGCAGTTCGCCCTCGCGTCCCTCCAAGATGTATTTTTGTACTGCGGGGGTGGCCAGAAGAATTTCAAGGGCCGGAATCCGCGGTGTGGTATCTGGGTGGAGCGTCTTGAGGAGCTTTTGATAGATAATCGCCCGAATGTTGTAGGCAAGCAGTTTGCGGATCTGTGGGACTTCGCCTTCATCAAAGAGATCATAAATTCGACCAAAGGTCTGCCACGCGGAGGAGGCGTGAATGGTTCCAAATACCACGTGGCCAGTTTCGGCTGCCCGGATGGCTGCTTCAAAGGTTTCTTTGTCCCGCATTTCCCCTACGAGCACCACATCAGGGTCTTCTCGCACGAGCGCCCGCAGGGCTTCGTTGAAGTTCAGGCAATCGATGCCAACCTCTCGCTGATTGATGGTGGCTTTAGATTCCGTGAAGATATATTCGATCGGATCTTCAATCGTCACGATGTGGCATCGGCGTCGTTCGTTAACGTGCTGAAGCATGGCCGCGATGGACGTGCTCTTGCCACTGCCCGTGACGCCTGCGAACAAGATCAGTCCGTTGGCGGCGAGGGAAATATCGCCCAAAATGGAGGGGACGTGCAGATCGTCAAACCGTTTGATTTCGGCGGTGATCAGTCGACAGGCATAAGAGACCTTGCCCCGAGACATGAAGATATTGACCCGAAAACGATGGGTCTCGTCATAATCGTAGGCGATGTCCATCTGCCCGTGCGTGGCAAAGATCCGGTACTGATACTCGTCCAGGATATCAATGGCGATCTGATGGGACTCATCATGGGTGACCGACTCTGTGTCCAAGGGCTTGAGTTCACCACGCAGGCGTACGCGGGGCGGTCCGTCCGCCTTGATATGCAGATCAGACGCGCCGTAGGTGATACAGGCCTTGAGATACTTGCGGTAAAGCTTTTCGCCGGCGCCAGGCACCGTGCCTTTGGCGTGATGAATGAGGCGTGCTTCCGCCATGACTTCGCTAGACACGTGCGAGGACCTCCTAAAGCCCCTTCCGGGTGGGGGGGACATGGGTGAACGTGACATCGTAGCAGGGGATCGGCTTACCTAGGACCTTGACAGCCACGCCCAATGCCCGGATCATTCAAAAATGGAGCGGCTATCACTACCGGAAGGCATCACATTCGACGACGTTTTGCTGATTCCCCAGCGAAGCAGCGTGACGCCTGATCGTACGGATCTTTCTACCAATCTGACCCGTCGGATCCGGTTGGAATTGCCGCTGATGTCGGCTCCGATGGATACGGTGACGGAGTCTTCGCTGGCCATCGCATTGGCACAAGAGGGCGGCCTGGGGGTGATTCACAAAAATCTCACCATCGAGGCGCAGGCACAGCAGGTGGCCCGGGTTAAGCGGACGGAGAATGGCATCATTGTCGATCCTGTCACACTCAGCCCAAGCGATACGGTGCAGCGGGCCTTGGACCTCATGGCGATCCACAACGTCAGTGGCTTTCCGGTCACCGAAACCGGGGACAAGGACGGTCGAGTTGCAGGCATCCTGACCCGTCGAGACATCAACTTTGTGGAGTCCACGGAGAGTCTGGTCGGCGATGTCATGACGCCTCGTGAACGGCTCGTCACGGCCACGCCAGGCATCGACCTGACGGCAGCAGAAGGGCTCATGAGCCGGGGACGTGTTGAGAAGTTGATCTTGCTTGGAGACGGCGACCAACTCGCTGGGCTCGTGACCATGCGAGACATCGAGAACGTTCGTCATCATCCCCAGGCATGTCGTGATTCGCGAGGTCGACTTCGCGTGGGCGCAGCCGTTGGTGTGCATCAATACGATCGCGTCGAGGCGCTGATCGCAGCGGACGTTGATGTGATCATTCTGGATACTGCCCACGGGCACTCCGACAACGTCCTTGAGTCGGTGCGTGTGATCAAGGATCGCTTCGACATCGACATCATCGCAGGCAACATCGCCACGCGGCAGGGCGCCGTCGATTTAATTGAAGCGGGCGCTGACGCGGTCAAGGTTGGCATTGGACCGGGATCCATCTGCACCACTCGCATTGTCAGTGGCGTTGGTGTTCCCCAACTCACTGCCATTGCCGAAGCGACGATAGCCTGTGAACCCGAGGGCATTCCAGTTATTGCTGATGGCGGCATTCGTCAGAGTGGCGATATCCCCAAAGCCCTAGGCTTTGGCGCCAGTTGTGTGATGCTTGGTTCACTCTTTGCGGGGCTTGATGAGAGTCCTGGTGAAATGGTGTTGCATCGCGGTCGTCGCTACAAGTCGTACCGCGGCATGGGAAGCATCGGGGCGATGGGGCAAGGTAGTGCCGATCGATATGCCCAGAGCCACGTCACCGACAGTGGGAAGTTTGTGCCCGAGGGTGTTGAAGGACGCGTACCCTACCGAGGCGGCCTTGATGCCTATGTATTCCAACTGACTGGAGGTCTGCGGGCGGCGCTTGGCTACTGCGGATGTGCCTCCATTGACGAACTCCGCCAGCGGGCGCAATTCGTTCGACTTAGTGGTGCGGGCTTGGTCGAGTCCCACGCGCACGACATTCAAGTTGTCAAGGAAGCGCCGAATTATTCAGTCGGCTCGAGCATCGCAGGGCAGGAATAGGCCGGGGTTGTCGCTCTCGCCTCCAAGCCGCGGTAGACTCAGGCCTCCTGTTGGAGGATTGACACATTCTGGATAGTGCCACATTTGATGAGATGGACACTGAGGTCGGGGCAGTCGGGGACAGAGTGCGTGATCGGATTGTGATCTTGGGACGTCGCCGCGCGGGAAAGACGGTGTACCTCTCCCGTCTCTATGAGCAATTGTGGGAGGGCCGGGATGGAGTAATGGCACGAGCTGGTGATGGTGCTATGCACGAGCGGTGCATGGAGATCTGCGAAGAACTTGCTCAGGGCAAGTGGCCTGCAGCAACCGCTGGTTCCATCTTCAGCCGACTGGAAGTCACGGTCGATCAAAAGCGAATCGAATTGGTCGCACTTGATTATCCGGGTGAAGTTTTTCGTCGTGCATTGGTGGAAAATGCCCAGGACGATCAATCGATGTCGCTGCTTAAGCACATCGATCGGGCTGCGGCGGTGCTGCTGCTGATCGATCCCGGGAATCTTGAGACGGGCTCAACGGCGGCCCGAGTGGATGATGACTACGGAATGGTGCAGGCGATCGATCGGATTCGTCGCAGTGAAGGTGGTCATCGCGTGCCTGTTGCCGTTGTGTTTACGAAGTGCGACGAGCATGTGCAACTCATCCGCGATACTGGAACACCACGAGAATTTGCACAAGAACGCATCCCCAACCTGTTTCGGTACGGCGGTGATGTTCGAGTCTTTGCCGCATCGGCCGTGCGAACTCGACGAGATGCGATTGGTCGAGCTGTCCCTCATATCGAGCGTCCTCCTCGGGGCATCATTGAACCGCTGCGATATTGCCTTGGGGGTGTGCAACCAGATGTGCTAGTTGCGCCTCCCTCTGCTCAGAGTGCGGCGATGCCCGAACAATGGGCTAGGAGAATTGCCCATCCCAAGCCACGTGTCCCGGTGTGGGTCATCGTAGTGGGGTGCGTTGCGGTGACTTTCTTTGTCGTCGCTATATCGCTGGTGATCTGGGCACGATGAGGTGTCAGACCCATCTGGTGGGTTCGCGCGACGGGTACTGCCCATTGGCGTGGTCGCCAGACATCGCAGAGAAGGATCTTGAAGCACTATCGCAACTGGATATCGGTGAGCCGCGAGCTCGTGATATGGAAGCGTTGGCTACTCGTGTGACAGCCTTCTGTCGGCCGCTTCCAAGCGGACATATCGCCCTGACCAGATGCCTTCCAGGTCCACGCGATGATGCCGGACGCGGCACCGTGGTCTTCCGAACCATCGTCCTGTCTGGGGGCCTGTGTCCCGACTCTGCGATGGGCGGTCTTGGGCAATTGCTTGGTGATGTCGAGTTCTGGATGCAAGAGGCATTCGCACACGGTCATGATGTCGATGTGGCGTCATGCCCATCGTCGCAACCACTGAGTCGCGATGGGGCGCTCCTATTTGATCTCTGGCTTAGGCATCACCATTGCGGTTCCGGCCCCCTTGTGCTCGGGCCAGACGAATACGCGGTTGCCGCGATGACCAATTTGGTGGGGGCCTTCCCTCCGGCCCAAGCACAGCGGCTGAAGTGGGGGGTTGGGATCTTTCGCGTTGTTGAGTCGATGGACCTGCTGTCCCTGTCAGGGGCGGCGTCGGTTGAGGGGCGTCAGGTGACGTCGCTCCAACACGCGTGGCACGATCCGGCCATCGAACAACTTGTAGGCCACCATATTCCCCAAGCAGCGCCTCGAGTGCTTGAGGTCGTGCCCGCTCCAGCGGTCTCACATCGGCCAGCGGCAACCCCGGCACCAATGCGGCAATCTTTGGGACTTCCCATTTGGGTCATCGGGTTGATTGTGCTCGCCGTGGTTGTCATTGCAGTGCTGACATGGCCGCGTGGCGAGATAGACACAGAACCAATTGCCCAACCAGCAGCGACCGTCGTACTGCCCGAGCCTGTGCAGCCCGTCGCGGTAGATGCCGTGACACCTGCAACGAAGCCGCCGCGCATCGCGTTCAATTCATTGGCAGTCGAGGAGATCGCAAAAGAAGAACTGCTTGCGGAGGATCCAGTCGTCGACTCTGCCAAGGGGGATGCCCCTCTGAATCCCAATTCAGGTGCAACGCCTGAGCAGCCTGATGGCATCGTAGAGCCATCGCCCCGTGTCAGCGAAGAGATCGAAACGCCATCGCCGCCGGAACTGACGCCGCCTGAGCCGCCGATGACCGATGCGCAGTTTGCACGGTCCTTGCAGGACATCAGTGATCTGCTGGAAGTGACTGCCAACCATGTGGCCCGCGGTGGGGATCTCAATGCAGATGCATGTTCCTCAAAACATCTCAGGGGCATCATCAAGGAACTGGCAATCGACGCTCACTTCTTTAAGAAGGACACTGCCTGCACTCCTGCGGCGAAGGAAGAAGCAGATCGGCTCTGCGAGGCGTTCGAGGGCATCGAGTCGTTCCGCAAGGCGTGGTCCATCGCAGCGTCTGAGCGAATGAGGGCGTTCGTGTCGTTGCAGTCGACCAATGCGTTTCTTGATGCCATTGCCCCGGAGGACCGCTATGCCCTTCGTGCTAAAGTTCCACATCGTCTCAATCAGATCAAGGACTTTCGCAGCAAACTCGTCTGCCTTGGGTACCAGGCCAAAAACTTGAAGGCCACTTGGGAACTGCCCAAGGGGCACTCCCTAGCCGATGCGCTGGTGTGGCTGGATACGGTATTGCCCGATCGGTGTAGTGAGCGAGGCACTTGGAGGGCCATGGTCTACGATGGAATAATGCGACCGGATCAACCGCTGCCACTAATGGAAGTGAACCGCTCATCTTCGGCGCTGCTTGAAGCGATGGAGCCCTGAGTCGGAATAGGAGTTGGATATGCGACATGCCTTGGTGATGATGGTGGTATTTGGGTGCATGACAACTGGCTGCGCCACTAAGACGGCGAGCCAGCCGACTGAAGAAGAAGCCCTGCGTCTGGCTCAGATCGAAGATCGAAACCGCCCGCAACGCATCGTGATACAGGCCACCCGTACGCAACAGCAGCCAGCCCGTCCCGCCGTTCCCAATACGACGCGTCCATCTGAATCGCCGGCCTCAACATCGGCGTCATCTCCTGCTCGTCCAAGCAATGGCACGCCAATCTCCCAGGCTGGGGCCACCGGTGCAGCGGCACCGTCTGGGCAGGCCAATTCAACGCCGGCGTCGTCAGCTTCGGAATCGGCATCACAAGCCAGTCAATCTTCGTGCTCGCCATCTCAAACATCGTCATCAAGTAGCGGTGGGTCGCCTGGGAATGACCCAAGTCAGTCGGGTGCGGGCAATGCAGCACTGTCGGCAGTCACTCCGCCACCATCCAAGGGCGGGGGGTCTTCGTCGGGTGCATCTTCATCGGCGCCTGCCGTTTCGCCCAGTTCTTCGGGGCCCTCTGGGCAACAGTCGCCTGCTGCAAACAATGTTGCAGGAGTGGTTGGGGCAACCGGATCAGATGGTCAATCGGGCACCGATACGGACTCGGAAGGTGACGACGCGTCGACGTCCAATCAGCGTCAGTCGTCCAAGGCCGGGCGTGACGATGGAAGCCCCATGTGGCTTGTGCCGCCCGAAAAGGTTGGCATCGCAGCGGATCAATCACCCTTAGGGCAGCCAACACCAGATACATCGGGCGTGGTGGAAACACCCGATATCGCCGGGGACGGCGGGGGTCAAGGTGGTCAGGCAGGTGGGTCTTCGGCCAGCGACTCACAAGGAGGTGCTGGAGGCGAGGC
This sequence comes from uncultured Isosphaeraceae bacterium, assembly GCA_964524945.1. GTDB lineage: Bacteria > Planctomycetota > Phycisphaerae > Phycisphaerales > SM1A02 > UBA12567. The sequence continues at coordinate 12,852 of CAZGFN010000025.1, read as the reverse complement.
CGAATCGGATGAGGCTGGGGGTGGTAGTGGAAGCCAATCGAACGATGGCACCAAGGCTGAACCTCCCCAGCCGTCCGCATCAGGAGTGTCGTCACCCGATCAAGAACAGGGCGATGGCGTGGGATCTGGCCGATCGCCGCTAACGCTGTCTTCGCTTGCGTCGTCAGATCAGCAGTCGCCGAACTCGAGCCCGCTTGATATTGACGACGCGGCGCTGTCGGACACACGCAACACGACAGGTGGCATGTTGGACGAACGTCCCGATCATCGTGATGCGCTCCGCGGCGTTTGGCGACTGGTGCACATTGACGGCGACGCCCGCCGGGACTTCTTGCCCACCGGCGCCGATGAGCGATTCATTGGACTTGATCCAGACAACGAAGAGATCACCGTCATTTTGTCGTGGGGTGATGGGGATGTGGTGCTCATGGCCGATTACCAGATGCAGGCTTCGTCATCTCAAATGGTCATTCGTGCTTCAGGCAATCATGCCTCTCGTTTGCCCGGGCGCGACACGGTCATGCCTGGCGGTGGACGGCTCATCGGCCCATCCTCGGAGCCGCCCTGGACATTGGACTGGAGTCGCCACGGAAATAGTTTGCGAATTGGGGGGTGTCTCTATTCCGCTTCCGATCCAGATACGCTTGATGTCTTGCTCCGTGGCAAAGGTGGATTTGCATCGCACTCGTCCGAGTTGGCGACCACCGTCAAGTCTGTTGGTGGTCCATCAATTCCCGAGGAGCGGTCCACCGTGGACTTCTTTGGTGTGCAATCCGAAGGTCGCTGGGTGTGTTACATCGTGGATGTATCGGGGTCTATGTCTGGTGGCAAACTCAATCGACTCAAGGGGGAGTTGCAAAAATCAATCTCGGCATTGGATTCAGATGTGTCATTCTCGATCGTGTTCTTCTCATCGGGCGCCTCAGTGCTGGCCGACGATTGGACGCAGGCCAAGAGCAGCAAAGCTTCGAATTTGCTGGCACAGATGCGAACGGTCTCAGCCAATGGGAGCACCGACCCGGGCGACGCATTTCAATGGGCCTTTGGTTCGCTGGACCCTTCGCCCGATGTCTTCTTCTTGATGACCGATGGGCAAGTGGCAACCCCAGACCTGTCTGGAATGCTCCGGCGGCTCAACTCGCGGAAGCCGCGAGCCCGCATCCACACTATTGGCTTTGGTGGAGAGGCAGACATCGGTCTGCTCCGCCAAATCGCCAACGAACACGGCGGCACGCATGTGCATGTGCAGTGAGTGGTCTACTGCGCTGTAGCCGTTCCCTCGCGGATGCGATCGGAGTAGGTGCGATCAGCGGGAAGTTCCCATGGGGTGACGTCGTAGGGGTAGCCGGCGTCAACCAAGGCGTGTCGGAACAGTTGAAAGGCTGCAAAACTGTCCGGAGCGGCGCGAATTGAAATAACGTGGCGGTCCGGGTCCAGTAGTGCCAATGCATCGGCGATTTGTCGTCTTGACTGTGTCGAATCGTTGACTGGAATGCCGCCGCCGCTACGGAGGGTGACGGCGCGCTCGATATCTTGGGTGCCCGTTCGGAATTCACATCCCTGATGAATGATGACGCGTGGTTCGATGTCCAGATCGATGGCCTGGCTATTCCAGGTCGTCCAGAACACGCACCGATCGCCTACGGGATCCTGCACTCGGTGCCACGGTGACCAATCATTGAGTATAAATAATCGGTCCTCAGCAAGCACGACCTGAACGGGAAGTCGCCCCGCCAATTCTCGCTGACGCGGCGTTCGAAGGGTGACATCACGCAGTTGCACCATGCGGTCAAGATCTTGCTGCAATTGCTGCGTCTGGGCGCGAATCGTCCCAAGGTCCACTGGAGTGTTCGCCGCCTTGGTGCGTTGGCTGAGTTCAGCAAGCAACTGCGTTCGATGCTCAATTTCAGAGCGGGCTTTGGCCAGCCGTCCCTTCATGGTGGCAATCTGTCCTGACAGTAGGGCGGTGTCATCGAGCTCAGTCTCAGCGTGTGTAACGATTGGAACGCGTGGGGCGCTGGCCGACTCAGTCACTGTTTCGCGACTTCGAACACTGGCAATGATGGCCGCAAGGATGGCCACGAAGATGATCATGCCAAACATGTTGCAGATCGTGTCGAGAAGGAGATCCAGACTGTCTGTTTCTTCGTGCCGTCGACGCCTCATGGCGCATACTCCGCTGGAAAACTCGTCGTGCTGGCTGACTCGGGGATGAGGTCGATGCCAATGGCCATGTCCGCAAGACTTGGATCGGCTGCGATGCGTTGTTGCAAGGCCTGCCATGCAGGAAGCCCCGATGGCTTGAGTACGATCAGCAAGTGCTGCGTGTGTGGATTGGCTTGGGACTGAAACCAGCTAAGCAGGCGATCGATTAACACATTGGGGTCAGCACTGCGAATGGCGATGGGGGGGTCGGCTTGTTGATCTGTTGAGAGTACGCACCGGCCCGATGCCAACTCAGCCACGATGGGGCGGCTCGCACGGTCTGCAATCAGGTATACGAGCCTTCGATTGCGAAGAGATTCGATTTCGGTGCGAAGCTGAGATTGGTCAGCAAGTAGGTGTTCGGCCAGAAGTGCATCGCCATCTCGCATCGCATCAATCACCGCCGCATGGTGGTCGCTGCGGCGCTGATCGATTCGTCGTCGCAGTGATCGAAGTGTGCCATCGGCGTCTAGAAGGTCACGGGTTAGCGTCGCCAATTCGCCGCGGGTGGGAACGTCGCTGACGTTAGCGGTTTGGATTGGCTCCACTTCGGGCAATGGCCTGAGTGGTTCGGCTCGTGCGATGGCCGCACGTCCGATTTGTAGCAGCAGGATCAGTGTGATGACGAGCACGACGCCGATCGTTCCAATCATGACGTCCTGAAATGCAAAGAAGCTGACTGGGGCGCCGTCTGATCGGCGTCGGGAGGCCATCAGGATTCGTTGCCAGCGACCCGTACGCGGCTCACGACATTGCGACGTGCGTACTGTCGGCAATCATCCAGAAGGAGTTCATCGGCCCGGCGAATGAAGGTCTGAGCAAGGTAGATCAGCAGGGCCGCAACCAGGCCTTCGCCGGTCGTCACGAAGGCCGTTGACAGTCCTGCCAGAACCAGCGTGAGTTGAGATGTGAGGATGTCGACCGAACCATCGCCGGCATTGAGCACGCCGCCAAACTGTGAGATGGCTTCGGTGAGTCCGATGATCGTGCCCAGAAAGCCCAGCACCGGAATGGCCCAGATAAAGCCACGCAAGATGGTGTATCCGCTATCCATGGCCGCTTCATCCGCCTCGGCGGCACTGTCGAGCATTTCGTCGATGTCTCCGATGCGACCAATGTTTCGAATGGAACGCAGTGCATCGAGCACTCGGTTGAGCAGGAGGAATTGCCTAGGCTCGTCCACGGCGGCATCAATGGTCCCCATGACTTGGTCGGCTGTGCCAACGGTGAGCACAAAGCCGGACTCTTCTGGCATGAACCGAAGTCGAAGCGCCGCTCGCTGAGCGCTGATCTTGAAGGACTTGAAGATGAGTATTGCTGCGGACCAGCACGTCAATAGGGCGATGGGAATGGGAATTCCGGAATAGCCCGTCAACAACGTCCAAGCCGCACCTCCGGCAGACGTGCCGCGTAGCGTCCATGCGCCACCATAGAGTGCGGCCATCAGGACCACTCCCAGCAGTAATGATGACATCGCTGAGGGTGTCGTAAATCGACCACTGGGAAGCCCCAGTCGCCGCTCGGGATCGCAACTGGCAAAAGACAAGATGGCTTTGGTAGGACGTTCCCAGGCAGGGGGTGTTGTTGAATCACGCATCAGTGCGAAAAGAGTACCGCAGGGGTCATCGGTAGGTCGAGCCCATCTTCTGGGACGAGTCCAGAACGATTCAGGGGCACCGGCGTAAATTGCCATCGGCCTCCCGTGGCAGTGAGTACCAGCAGTGAACCAGGGTCGATATCGGGTGGATAGATTGCCTCAAAGCGATTTCCCTGAGGCAGCAGCACGCCTACAGGCACATGCGTGGCACGCGCGGCAGCGGCTGTGGCCAATTCAGTGGCAATGGCCGATCGCACCGCGTCTGTCCGTGGGGCCTGCGCGATGGCGGTGGCTGCTTGCACTCTGATACGTCGTTGTGTGGTTGATGTCGCGTCAGGTGCTTCGGCGGGCCAATCGGCGGATGCAGCGGCTGGAGCGACAGTAGACAAGTCGTCAAGCCAAGTGGAAACAGGTTCGAAACTCTTGGGTGCGATGCTTGACAGTGTGTCCTGAGCAATCAGCCATGCGTGTTCCAACGTGTGGAGGTGTAGTAGAAGATCAGCCTCATCGATCATTTCAATGGCTTCAACCATGCGTAAGGTGCGATCGATATGTGCGGCAGGTGAGGTTGTGCCTGGCACAGAAGTGTGCGATTCGAGTGCTTCGGATGCCGGAACGGCCTGCATCATCCCAATGGCGCCAAGCGTTGGGTCGATTTGGTTCGGGGGGATTAGGTGGGCTGGCAAACGTAGGGTTTCAATATCTCCGATTACTCGAAGCGTGCGGGTATTGGTAGGAGGCCGCACGTAGATCCATCCGCCCTTGAGAATTGGCATGCGGCTCAATGACAGCAGGTTGGTCGCTGTGATTGCTTCCTCCAGAGTCGACTGGTGGTCGGTGGTCGACATGGCGACCATGATTGGAAGCGTGGCATTGGCCGTGTCGTAGTAGGGCGTGCCCTCGTGCGTATCGAGATGTGTGCGAATCGATGTTGCGGCGTCGCGCGACAATCGCGTTAGCGTGGCGGCGTTGTTTTCTCCATACACCGCATCAATGGCCGGTCGAACGTGGGTACGCCAGTGGGCGACGGCTTGCGCTGCATCGGCGCCCCGATATCCGCGGTGCCAGATCTCAACGGGTCTGCCCTCTGCCAAGACGTCGATGTGATTGTCTAGCAACTGCCGCCACGTTCGGGCCCATGCCAGTTCATTGTCTGGAGTAATGGCTAATCGACCTAGGAGTTCGTTGGCCTGCTCAAGCGAGTGGAGTCGGGCCTGTCCGCGTTCCATCCGCGTGGCGAATTTGGATTCCATTGAGTCAAGAAGTGCCTTTAGGTCAGGATCACTGCCTACGGGCGAGCGTCGGGCCCGATCGATTGCCGATCGGACGTCGCTCAACTCAATCCAATCGCTCCAATCGCGCGGCTCTAGAGATGTGCCGCCGCCCGGCGCTGGCTTTGCGAGTCGGTCTTGGGCTTGGCGAAGGGAATCATGCAACTGGTCGCGCACACGTTCTCGTGCGGCGCGTTTGAGTTCAGTGATGTGAGATCTCGCATCCTGTACGGCGTCTGCTTGGCCTGCAATGTGTAGTGCCACTGCTTGTTCAAGGAGATCCATCGCGTGATCCAGTGCTGCAAGGTCATCTGGCGCATCGTGGGCAGCCTGGCCAGCCTGCACGATGAGTTCGGCCGTTGTGGCGGCATCACGCCGTCGCTGCCGCCTGGCCGCTTCAATTTGAATCGATAGCGCTGCCAGTTCAGGTTCGTTGGTCAATTCGGTCTGCTCGGCTTGGGTCCAGGCCTCCGACGCCTCATCAAGTCGCCCTGCACTCAAGTGTCCTTCAATACTGGCGACAAGCCTTTCGACGGTCTGTTGGTGCCGCATCGATCTCAGTGACATGCTCACTGCCATTACAGCAAGCGTAGTCATGGCCGCGATGGCCAGGGTGCCAAGTGCAAAGCGGCGGCGATGTCGCCGTCGAGCAGTTTGGTATCGGTGGGCTACGCGGGATTCCAATGTTGTTGGCATGGGCAATCCCGATTCTCGGGCGATGACATAACGCGTTTCGATTTCGGCGACGGTGCGATCTTCGTCAAGCATCTGCTCTAGTTGCCCAAGCGTGTTGGCATGGGACTCACGAGCGAGGCGTTCTTGAGATTGGTCCTGAAGCCACAACGTGATCGACTGCAACTGATCGTCGGGCACGTCGCCAATGCCAGCACGTGCTTGTGCCGCCCGTAGTTCAGCAAGTATTTCTGAGGTGGCTGACTCGTCCATCGCCATCCATGCACGATGGAGTGCCTTGTGGAGCGTCGCGACTTCGCCTTGGGCAGATTTCCGTTGCCGCGCGGTGATGGCGTCGTCTAGTTCGCCAAGGAGTGACCGGCCCAAGGTTCCGCCGATTCCTGACTGTTGCAAGGACTCTCGGCACGCGATCATTGCGTCAAGCTCATCTTCCTGGATGCACTGTGTGACTTGGGGAGACCACTTGGCAACGACATCCGCTTCGACCTCTTCGACCGCCGCTGCCCACATTTGCTCGCGAGGTTCCAAGTGTCGGAGCAATCGCAGACAGGCAAGACGAGCTTCCCCCCCAGCATCGCGGACCGAGGCGCTTCGCCAAGCGGCCACCGCAGCGGCATGCGCAGAAGCCATTGCGTGCATTCGAGCCAATTCATCCAGCGTGGCATCATCTGCAATGCCTGCACTATCCAAGGCGGTTTGCAGGTCCGGCTGTCGTCGTAACTCGATCGCTTTGGCGACAATATTGTCTGCATCAATGTTGTATGCGGCCGCCTCACGCATGTGGCCGGACTTTCGCCACGCAAGGCAGCGGTCAAGGTCGCGGGCCAAGCGCAGCAGTGCCTGCTGAGCTTGGGAAGTGTGGAGGCCAAGGGGCATGGCCTGTTGTAATTCATGGACCGTCTTCATGGTGCGCCACCAATGGCCCACCAAATTCCAACCACCGTGGCGATAACGATGATGGTGGTGATGAGAAATGCTGTGATGCGTCGTTCGGGAGGGTCGAGTCGAACGAATTGCAGTTCCAGCGGATCGATCTGATTGGGGCTTGATGTCTCAGGAGGTGATTGGGTTGGAGGCGCATCAAATGCAAGTGGCGTCACGCCCAGTCCGTCGGTGCGATCTTGACGACTGAGCGCCAAGACGGCGACGTCATCGTGCACACCAGGCCGCCCAGCGGCAAAAGTCCATGACCAGCGATCCGCCTCTGGCATTGCCGCTTCAATCGCGCCCAGTGACTGAAGGGGACTGGCCTCTGGGCCGCATGCCAGTACCAGTCGCTGCTGAGAGGAGATACGCCCGGCCATGATGGTGGCCCAGTTGGCCGCAGCCTTGAGAGTCGGCGGTGGATCCATGGTTGGATTCATGGGCAGTGGAGTTGGGTCGCTAACGCCCCATTCACGTCGCATGAGCATGCTGGCAAGGAGCGCGGCGGGGCCTGCAAAACGCTCGTCAGACCGAATCAGGATATGGCTCGCTACTTTGCCAGATCGTGTGGCGTCCGGCCCATCAGCGGGGACGACGCTGGTAAGTACCGACCACGCTGCGTTTCCAAATCGGTGCACACGATGCGCCCAGTGTGGGCAAGGATTTTCGTCATCATCGGTTTGCATACCCGAACGTGCTTCGAGCCATGAGACGACGTGATCAGGAAGCTCCGGGCTTCGATGCACCGTGACAAAGCCGGTTCGACCACCGACTGGTTCCGTAGACCATGTGTGGACCAGTTCCAGCATCATGCGTGTGCATCCGGGCTCTGCAGCGCCAATCGTGCCGCTGTAGTGAGTTCATTAGTGCCAACGCTCGGCGTGTGAGTTGGTGACTGTGAAACGTAGTACACCAATAACGCCGTGTTACGTGCATGCTCAACGTGCAGCCATATGGCGTCGTGATTTGAAGCCATCTCCAAGGGTTGTTCGGGGGGAGTGACATCTTGCAAAGCGATTCCTTCGCTTTCGAGCCGCTCTGCGGCAATTGGCAGGCAGCGGAGCAGATCGTCAAGCGTCGTGGCAGACGCCACCGTATGCATGCAGCATTGGGTGTCCATGCGGAGAAATGTTCGTGGAAACTCACATCGGCATCGTGGGCAGGCCAGGCGATCTGTGGGACTGCCCATCGGGTCGATGGCCAAACCGTCTCGTGTGAATTGAACCGGTAGGAATCGAATCGGCCAGGGGCTTGCGAGCACCGGGTCGCCGGTTAATTCTGGATGGGTCGCTATGGACCGGATTTCCTCCGGTGTGATCGATCCTCCGCAATAGGGGCATTCCCGATACATGACGTAACTGGCAGTTTACCCTTCACAGCACGATCAGCAGGCAAACGTCCACGGCAGGACTCGAACCTGCAACCTTCGGCTTCGGAGGCCGATGCTCTATCCAATTGAGCCACGTGGACCAGGCAGCGTCGTATGGTATCGCCGCGACAGCGTAGAATCCGCAGCCATGTCCAAGCCCATCGATCCCAGCGACACGCTTGACCATGTTGCCATGCTCAGACTGGTTTCAGTTCGGGGTCCTCAAATTGACTCGGTGGAACTCACCAAGGCTGGCGGAGTCATGGGTCGAGGGGCTGCCAGTGAAGTGCGATTGCCTGATGCCACTGTGTCTCGTCGGCACGCAGCGATCTCCTATGCCGGCGGCATTTGGCTGCTGACCGACCTAGGAGGGGCCAATGGAACATGGCTCAACGATGTTCGCTTGGAAAAGGGCGAAGCGGCGCCGATTTCGCCGAGTGATCGAATCGGCGTCGGCCCATGGGTGTTGCAGGTTGGGTCGTGGGCGCCAACGACCATCACGATGGCATCAGCGACCGATGAGGCTATTGAGTCGGTCCGCGTGGAACGGGTGGACCCCGCGGCGACGGGTCGCATGGCGCGACACCGTTTGCAACTACTGATCGATTGCGCAGGTCGAATCAATCAGGCAATGACTGATACGGAACTTGCGGCGGCAATTCTTGAGTCGGTAATCGAGGGGACTGGCTATGGGCGGGCAGCTTTGATTCGAACGGCGGGTGCAGGTGATGAAGTCGAAATACTTGGCTACCGCTCGAGGCACGGCGAAGATCCGGACCAATTCAGCCGCTCGTTGGTGATGCGTGCGACCGACGGTGAAATGGTGACGATGGTGTCACAGCAGACAAAGGGCAATTGGGGCCAAAGTATTGCAGATCTGAATATTCACTCCGCTCTGTGCGCGCCAATTCTGGTTGATGATGTCGTGGCGGCCTGCTTGTACCTCGATGCTCGTGGGCGCGAGCAGGATGTGCAGGATGATGCAGCTGGTTTTTGTGAGGCCATCGCACAACTCGGTGGACTTTCGATGGCCAACATGCGGCGTCGAGCCCTCAAGGCAAGGCAGCAGGAACTTGAGTCGGACCTTGCAGCGGCCAAAGAAGCGCAGCAATTGATGGTGCCTGTTGACCAGACTTCTGTAGGTCATGTGGGCTATCACGCGGTATTTCACCCGGGTCGGGCGGCTTCGGGCGACTTGTTTGACGTGCTTCGGATTTCCGAAAGTCGCGTCGCGGTGCTGCTGGGAGACGTCAGTGGGAAGGGTGTTGGAGCCGCCATTCTGATGTCTGCGGCCCAAGCGTTTCTTAGGGGCGTCCTTGGGCATGGCGATGGTCCCGGCGAAGCCGTTGGGGCGCTCAATCAGTTCCTCTTCGAGCGAAGTGCCGACAACCGATTTCTGACGTTGTGGGTCGGATTGTTCGATGCGGATGGTTCGGTGACCTACGTCGATGCAGGACATGGCCATTGGGTTCTGTGTCGCGCCGACGGAGAGGTGACCATGGGCGAGTCGACCTCGCCATTGGTCGGGGCCATCGAAGGTCTGGACTATGTGACGCAGAGCCTGACGCTGAGTCCGGGCGATCGAATCATACTCATGACCGATGGCGTTCCCGAGCAGCCCGGCGGCGATGACAACCAACAGTTCGAGATGCACCGCGTGCGTGAAGTCCTCGAACGGACACGGACGTGCGATGAGGATGTCGCCGAAATTCTAACCTCGCTGAGGCGATGGGCCAGCGGTCCGCTCGCGGACGATACGACCGTGGCCAGCGTGACTGTGGAAGGGCAGGATTGACCGCGCCGCGCAATCGAGGACTTCGATCGCCGGCAACGCAATTCAGTCCGCGGACTGTTTTCGGGGCTTGAACATTCGGAACAGCTGCGTCAGCGGGTCATAGAACTCGTCCACGACTCGTTCTTTAAGTGGAATGATCGCATTGTCCGTAATCGTGATGTGCTCAGGGCACACCTTGGTGCAACACTTGGTGATGTTGCAATACCCGATTCCGTCGCGCTTCTTAAGATCAGCCAGGCGATCTTCCGTATCTAATGGATGCATCTCCAGAGCCGCGGTATACACCAGGAACCGAGGGCCAATGAACTCGTCGTGCTTGTGGTGATCACGCAACACGTGACAAACATCCTGACAGAGGAAACACTCGATGCACTTGCGGAATTCCTGAGGGCGCTCAACGTCTGACTGGGCCATTCGCCACGTGCCATCCTCGATATCTGGCTTGCGCGGCTTGAAGGGCTTGATCTTTTTCTTGACCTGGTAGTTCCAAGAGACATCTGTGACCAGGTCCTTCACGTGTGGGAAGGCTTGCATAGGCTCGATCGTGACCGGCTCGGAGAGATCCAGATCTCCCACCCGCGTCATGCACATCAGTTTGGGATTGCCGTTGATCTCCGCAGAACAGCTCCCACACTTGCCTGCCTTGCAGTTCCAACGGCAGGCGAGGTCTGGGGCCTGCTCGGCCTGGATTTTGTGCACGACATCCAGCACCACCATCCCATCGTCGACATCAACCCGGTAGTCCTCGTAGGAAGAAGCATCGCCCGCACCACGCCAGATTCGGAAGGTTGCCGGCATCAGCCCATCTCCTTCACGAGCGATTCAAGCTCAGGAGTCTTGCCAAGGACTGGAACCAACTCAGTGGTCAAGGAGCCATCTTTGGCAAGACGTGTCACGGTGTTCACCGTGCCCAGATGCTCATCCTTTTCCATGTAGTCGATGCGCGAATGCGCCCCGCGACTCTCGCGACGACCCAGGGCAGATTTGGCGACCGATTCTGAAATCATCAGCAGGTGATCTAGGTCAAGGGCCGTGTGCCAACCAGGGTTGTATTCACGGTTGCCAGGCGCCGAGACACAATCTGCTCGATGACGCAACTTGGCAATCTTCTCGACGGCTTGGGCCATTTCGTCCTCGACTCGCGCGATGCCCACCAGGTCTTGCATGACATCCTGCAACTCGTGCTGGATGGCATAGGGATTCTCGCCGCCACTGCGTTCCATGGGCGCCAGGGTGAGCTTCTCGATATCAGCAGGCTGTGATTCGTCAATCGTCACATCGCCATGCTGTTGGGCATAGGCGGCCGCTGCTTCGCCGGCTAACTTGCCAAAGACTAGGAGGTCGGAGAGCGAATTGCCGCCGAGCCGATTGGCACCATGCAAGCCACCACAGCATTCGCCGCAGGCAAAGAGCCCAGGCACGCATGACATCTGAGTGTCGGCGTCCACCTTGATGCCGCCCATCACGTAGTGCGTGGTCGGACCGACTTCCATGGATTCTTTAGTGATATCAACACCGGCCAGTTCCTTGAACTGGTGGTACATGCTCGGCAACTTCTTCTTGATATGGGTCTCGGAGTCCTTGATGTGCTCCTTGATCCAGGCAATATCCAGGAAGGCACCGCCGTGTGGACTGCCGCGACCCTCCTTCACTTCCTTGACGATCTTGCGAGCCACGTGGTCGCGGGTGAGCAACTCCGGAGGACGATGGGCTTCCTTGTCACCGGTGACAAAGCGCCAGCCCTCTTCGGCTGTATCCGCAGTCTGATCCTTATAAAGCGGCGGGATGTCATCAAACATGAACCGCTTGCCCTCGGAGTTCTTCAATACACCGCCCTCGCCTCGAACACCCTCGGTCACGAGGATGCCCTTGACACTCGGTGGCCAAATCATTCCGGTGGGATGGAACTGTACGAATTCCATGTCCACGAGTTCGGCCCCTGCCATCAAGGAGAGGGTGTGGCCGTCGCCGGTGTATTCCCAACTGTTGCTGGTCACCTTGAAGGCCCGGCCGATGCCGCCGGTGGCCATCACGACCGCCTTGGCTTTGACCACGTGGAAACGACCACGCTCTCGGTCGTATGCGAAGGCACCAGCGACTCGATCACCATCCTTGAGGAGACGCACCACCGTGGTCTCCATCAGGAAATCAATTCCCTGGTGAATGCCATGATCCTGGAGCGTTCGAATCATCTCTAGGCCAGTTCGATCGCCGACGTGAGCGAGCCGCGGATAGCGATGCCCACCGAAGTTCCTCTGGAGAATGCGTCCATCGGGCGTTCGATCGAAGAGCGCCCCCCAGCTTTCCAACTCGCGGACACGATCGGGCGCCTGCTGAGCATGCAACTCAGCCATACGCCAGTTATTGAGGTACTGGCCACCGCGAAGTGTGTCGGTCACGTGCACCTTCCAATTGTCACGATCATCAACATGTCCCATGGAGGCGGCCATGCCACCTTCGGCCATGACCGTATGGGCCTTGCCGAGCAGAGATTTGCTCAACACGGTCACGCTCGCGCCCGCTCCTGATGCTTCAACGGCAGCACGCAGCCCGGCACCGCCTGCGCCGATGATCAAGACATCACATTCCCTGGTCTTCCAGCCCATGACTAGATAATCCTCCAATCAGTCCAGTTGCCCATGGCGCACATGCGGACATAAAAGTCTGTAAAGCCGACCCAGAAGAGACTCATCCAGGCCCACAGCATGTGCTTCTTGTTGAGACAGCTCACGCATTCATAGGCCTTCTTGCGTGTCTTATGACGGGAGAGAATGTCCAATCGACCTCCCACCAAGTGACGAAGTGAGTGACAGCCCAAGGTGTAGCCACCCAGGAAGACCACGTTGGCTGTGAGCACCAGCGTGCCCAGTCCAATGCCCCACACCTCATGCCCCGATTCGTCTAGGAACCACATGGCCTTCCAGGCATCCCAGGCCAAGATCCCGATAAAGATCAGGGCGAGGTACAGGAAATACCGGTGGATGTTTTGAAGGATCAG
>CAZGFN010000024.1:0-34165 GCA_964524945.1 uncultured Isosphaeraceae bacterium | reverse complement strand
GGCACGAGCGATCGTGACAACAGCCAGTGCTTGGCCTCGGGTTGCGTGCCGCGAATCTCAGGGCCGTCGGTCTGCTCGTACAGACCCTCCGTGCTGCCACCGGACCCCAAGTAGTAGGTCGTGAACTTGGTCTGAAGCGGGCCGCCAAAGGCCCCATTGACGTTGGCGTGGTGAAAGGGCACCAGCGGCGTTTCGGCCATCAGACCGTTGCCGTCTCGGTGGTGGGTGTAGTCCACATCATGACCGGTGCGAAGCGGCTGCGCCGGCGTGCCTGGGTCATCGGGTGTTGTGGGCGCGTAGGGCCGCAACTCAGGAAACTGCAGCGCGTGTCCGTATCGAACCAAGCCTGCCCCACCGATGGTTTTGGGCACCATATTTTCCCATTGCCAGTTGGACCCATAGGCCTGACTGGCCTCGGACCCTTCGACAAAGAAGACCAGCTGGTCGCACCGGATCGGGGCGCTCGGGGGCAGCGCAGGATTGATCAGGCCCGGTCGCGTACCACTGCCACTGAACCGCTTGCGGTTGTAATTGTTTGGGACCGACAGACTGTGAATACCCAGCACGCCATCGCGAGAGAGCCTGGCCATGTCATCAGCAATCTGACGCCGAATCGCTGCTGACTCAATCAGCACGTCGCCCGATGCTTCGGCCGCCGAGGCCACCTTGGAAGCGGACTGGAAGATCTGTCCGCACACCAGCACGATGGCCATGAGTACGGCCACCGAGACGAGGATCTCGATGAGCGTAAAGCCGCGTTTTGCAGTGGGGTCGCGACGCATCACAGATCCTCCACCGACACGTAGATGGGTTCCAACTCGTAACGGAAGCCATTGGCCTCAACGACCGGTGGGATATACCAGATGGTGTCGACGACTGGTGGGTCGTCGTTGAATCGACCCAACGGATTGCCCTGCGCTGTCCACGGATCAAGATCCGGTTCATCGCCGTTGAAGATCTCGTTGTAGCCAAAATCACGGACCAAGCCAGTGGGCCAGTCCATGCCAGCGTTTCCAACGAACATGACCGACGCAGGAAGGGCCCTGGCCGCAGAGAACCGTCGCATGTCATCGGCGCGGCCGTCACCGTCTTCATCACTGAAGTCCGTTGCTGCGGTTACGGCCGGCTGTGGAATTGGTGCCGACAAGACCACTGGCACTTCAAGGTCGTTGGCGCTTCGCCCAGCAGTGACGCGATGGATGCCGCCATTCTGGTCAAGCAACCACTGGCCGCGGTGCTGCCAACCAGCCTCGGGCGCGTGAATATCAGGAGTCGTCGTGGGAAGTCCAGGAAGGCCCGCAAGCGCGCCCGGACCGCCGCCTGGTTCGAAGAAGGACTCGTCACCAACTAGCCCGGCCGCCCAGCCTGGGTAGTTCGGGGGCGCCACATCGGCAATGGACAGCCGATAGGGCACCGCGGGCATGGAGGTGCCGTTGTCATTCACAACCGCCTGAGCCGTCCAACGAGGGGACGAGAGGCTTTCGCGTTTGACGCGATACACAAAGATGGCCGCTTGTACGCGGTCACGGCCAACGCGGCGGAAGGCGCAGTCCCAGAAGTACCGGGGCACACCGTCGGCACCAGATCCAGGCGGCCACGCTCGCTCTGATTCGTGAATAAAGATTCGCGGCGGGCCATTCTGATGGCGGAGTCGATTGAATGGGATCCCAATCAATTCCGGTTCGGCCCCAAGATCGTTGTATGGATCAAATGACAGGAATCGCTGCCAGAACGCCCCCTGCCCGCTGATCGGAGCGGTGTGTTCGCCAACAGTGGTCGCTACGGCACTCTCGCCCTGGGGGCCAAACTCGGTGCCTGTGGCATTGAAGATGTCCACGGCGCCTTCGAGCGTTTGATCGGTGCACTCGGTAATCAGCGCGGGGCGAAGCCATGGCCACGCTTGGGGCTGCAACCAAGCAGCAGGATGTAAATCGGCATCGGCATCTAACGCCACGCGGGCCAACATCTGGGCTTGGGTAACATTGCCGTTGGCTTGGCCGCTCCACGTCACAAAGTCCCACCAACTCCCAAAGTCCTCTGGATCGAGCCGGTCTCGCAGCAGCCCGATGGCCCAGTCGGCGACCACAGGACCGTTGAATTCGTCCTCGCTGCGCTGCTGCAACACGATGCCCGCAGGAAAGAGCGCCGCGATGCTGACCAGGCCAATGCCCAAGATAAAGATCGCCATCAACAGTTCGATCAGGGAGAACCCGCGAACCATGCCACGTGGTGCCCGTAACTTCATCGGTCAGATGCCTCCAGCGCCACGCCGGTGAAGCGATTGAAGTGCAATTGCCTTGCCGTCTCATCGATGTATTCAGTCAGATCACGCCCCCGGCGACCACCGCCTGCCCGACTCCGTGGCCACCGACTGGTATCCAATTCTTCACGTGCCGTCTTTTCATCGAAAACGGCCAGGTACGGCCCCACCGCAATGAATGGTTCGTCCTTGAGCCCGTGATGGCACAGCGGCAATTCTTCGTCAATCAGGCACATCGCTTCCGCCCAATCGCCATTGGTCTCACGCTTGGTCAGGAGCCAACATCCGTCCGATGGCGCAAACGTATCCATGTCGGATGGATCGTTTCCGTAGTAGTCGGTGCCTCGCATGTTCTGAGCACCGTTGGCGTCAAAGTCCACCCACAGGAACTCGGCGTCCAACTCGCCCACCATCGTGATGGGCGCACCGTCGCGGCCAAAGAGCACGCCGGGAATCACGCCTGGCGCTTCGGGGATGAGTGTCGTGAGATTAGATGTCGCGAAGTACTGGAAGTCACCGCCATAGACCATTGATCCACTGTGATCTTCCTGCAAATTGAACCGGTGTGCCGGAACCGCCACGCCATTGCCTCTGGGCAGCAGCACTTGCTGACCATCGGCCAGGGGTAGAAATCTCGCCACGCGGCGTTGGTCACCGAGCCGTTTCCAATGTTGCACGTCGCCCGCAGGCTGAGCCAAGAAGGCTTGGACGCGACTGACCTCGCCTTCCTTCACCGCCCGGAAGCCAACAAGGGTGGTGCTTCCATCGAGCATTGCCCGCTCACGACCAACCGAAAGCATGGACTTGACCGCTTCGATCGCGCCGGCCCGACGGACATCCCCGGCGATCGCCTGATACGACGCGATCGTCGAAATGCCCAAGACCGCGATGATGGACACCACGGCAAGCAGTTCGATGAGCGTAAAGGCCGATCGCTGCGACGAGTTGGGCGATCGGGTCACCATGTCTGCACCTCATACGAATAGAGGTTGTCGCGAGTTCGCTCGAACCGAACGCCCTGTGCATCTGGCTCAAATGGTTCCGTGCTCCGCTGGGTCTGCCCGACATAGCCGTACCGCCGGTCGGGGCCGGAACTCATGAAGTAGGTCCGCCGACCTTGGGCAGGCCCAAAGGCTCGCTCCTCGAAGGTTCGAATGGTGTCGTCCTTGTCGAAGCGTGATTCGCCTGTGAGTTCACTGTCGTTGGTATTGAAGTCCTTATTGCCGGTGTACCAGTCGCGACCAGGAAACACCACGACAATCGGCCGGCCCCACGCGTCGGCGAGGTAGCGGTCGTCGTATTCCGGATCGTCGTTCGTGGGGTTCGGATCGACCCAAGCCGCGGGCGAAATCTTCGCCAGAATATCACGGCACGACTCGATGTTCCGCATGCGATCGAGCATGCGATCGATGAGCCTTTCGCCGGCGCGATTGGCCACGGCCGTCTCCCAACTGGCGAAGTCATCGGGCGTCGTACCAAAGTCCTCCAAGAACCCCACTCCATCGGCATCGGCTTGTCCATACACCCCAACAGGAATGTCATAATTACTCACGCCAGCCAGTGGGCGATCGTCAGAGATCAAGGTGTCGTTGGGTCCGTCCCCGTGCCCATACGTCATCCGCCTGGCCGTGTGTTGTTCGTACTCGGTCAGTGCCGCGTCCAGCAGCACCAGCGTGTCGAGCGTCTTACGACGATCCGCCGACTCAAGCACGGCCGAGCCAATGGACAACGTCATCGCAGCCAAGATGCCGATGATGACAATGGCCACCATCAACTCAATGAGCGTGAAACCCATTGGCCGCGTGTGGCGATTCGTGTGCATTCCAGTGCCGATGTGGTTCATCGTCCGATCTCCACGATGTTGTCGGAGTTGGCTTCTTCAGTGGCAGTCACTTGCTGACTGTCACGAGGACGCCCAAGCCAGTTCACCGAGACGCCATCGTCGTACCACGGCTCGTTGCCACCATCAGAGTGGTCGCCAATCCAATTGGTCAATGCCGAGATGGGCAAGCCCGGTTCGTCGCGTCGCGACCAGTCGTAGATACGACGGTTGGCTCCCGACGACACAAAGCCGAACCGAGCAGACGTCAGTGTGGAACTGGACGTTGGATCGCCGCGAAATTCGGTATCGGCCCCGCCGGGGCTGAAGTCCCCCCACTTGACGCCGTTCATGTCGGAGAACCAGTAATTCACCGACTCTCCGGTCTGGACTTCCCAAGGCCTGAGCACAAAGACCTCGGCCATTGATGGCGTGTACCGCCACGTCCCGGCTGTGGAATCTTGGGGTGGTTGATACCCGGCGGGATAGGTGCCCCCGGGACTTCCCGGAGGATGGTTGATGCGGTAGTAGCGAATGGGCGAACCCCATGCGTCGACGATGACCTTGGGGGCGTCCTGCACAAATTGCGGATCGCTCGGAAAGTACACCGCCGGCTGCCCTGTGGATGGGTCCACCGATCCATCCCAACGTGCGTTGTCGATATCCCAGCCCAAGGCACCGAGCATGTCGGGATCATCCAGTTCTAAATACGGACCCATCACTTCGCCCCGAGCACCGCTGGTGCGTGGGCGTCGGTCAGACAGTTCTGGTCGGCCAGAGGTGCCGCCATCGTTGAATGATGCGTCCCACCAACCATCTTCACCGGGCGCACGAAGTCCTAAACCGTCGTGCCCGTCCTGCGCTTCGCTTCCAGTGCCAAGCAAGTACTCCGCAGGCGATGTGTACGAGTACCGGCCCTGAATAACCTCGAGGTACTTGGGGTATCCGCCCGAACCCAACCCGCGAGTTGGTTCAACGGCAGGAATACCAGCGCGGTCATTGTCCAGAAGCGGCGGCAAGTAGCCTGCATCTGCTTCGAATCGCGTCACAGCCTGACCCATGGCCGTCATGCGCATGGCTGTGGTCGACCGCATCGCACCTTGCCTTGCAGCGCCTGCAGCAACCACCATCAAGCCAATCAGGATCACGATGATGCCAATCGTGACGAGAATTTCGATGAGTGTGAATCCGTGACGGCCTCGCATCGATCAGCCCTCCGACACCGACTGGATCATCTTGACCAGCGGCAGGAACAATGCCAACACGATCGTGCCGACAATGCCACCAAGGACCACAATGAGCATTGGTTCCAAAAGACTCAGCAGCGACTGCACGGCCACGTCGACTTCTTCGTCGTAGTTGTCGGCAATCTTCATGAGCATGACGTCCATATCGCCGGTTTCTTCGCCGACGTCGATCATGTTGACAACAATCGAATCGCACACCTTCGACTCACGAAGCGGTGTGGCAAAGGGTTCGCCTTCACGAATTGAATCATGCACTCGCTGTAACGCTCGCTCAAACACCCAGTTGCCGCACGTGTCACGCGTAATATTGATCGCTTCGAGAATTGGCACGCCGGCGGCCACGAGCGTTCCGAGTGTTCGCGTAAATCTCGCCACGGTCGTTTTCTCAGCAAGTTCGCCGACGACGGGAATCTTCAGTACCAGCCAGTCAAACATGGCCCGCCCAAATTTGGTCCTGCGAAGTAATTTGAACAGCGCAAACAAAACAAAGGGCGACGCGAACACAATCGCCCATCCAGGAATTGTCTGCCCAGGCTGTCCGCCGGCCACCCATTCACTGGCCGCGATCAGGAAGTTGGTCAGGCCCGGTAGTTCGATATCAAAGTCCTGGAAGATCGCCTGGAACTTTGGAATGACAAAGTACATGATGCCCGTCACAATCAACACCGCGATGATGATGACTACGATCGGATAGATCATCGCGCCCTTGATGCGTGCGCGAAGCCGGGCGGCCTTCTCCATGAAGTTGGCCAGACGCTGGAGGATGATGTCGAGCACACCACCGACTTCACCTGCGGCCACCATCTTGCAATAGAGACGGTCAAACCCCTTGGGGTGCTTGGCAAAGGAATCCGAGAGCGTAGAGCCTGACTCAACGTCCTCAACGACCGACCCGAGAATTGATTTGAGTTTGCCTGGCTTTTGCTGCTGCTCGAGAATCTGCAACGATCGCAGCAGCGGAAGACCGGCGTCCTGAAGTGTGGAGAGTTGGCGTGTGAACTGCGTGAGCAGTTTGACTTTCACGCCACCGATGGACGGAATCGCTAGGTTGATTCCACCCTTGCCTTCCTTCTTGCCCTTGGCAGACTTTTGCTTCCCCCCGCCCTTTTTGCCCGTCTTTTTGGCCTTCTTCTTGGACGCACCCTTGCCCTTCTTGGACAATCGCCCCCCAGACTTACCACTTCCCTCGTCCTGCGTCACCGAGGTGGGGAACAGCCCTTGGCCGCGAATCTCCTGAATCGCGTCCTCACTGGTTTCCGCCTCGACCTTGCCGGTCTTTGGCGTTCCGCTAGAGTCAAGTGCTTCGTACTGATAGATCGCCATGAATTAGGCAGACCGGGCATCAGGCCCGTTCACTCCTCGCTGATCGTTTCTCGCATGACTTCGTCAATGGTGGTCCGACCGTCGTAAATCGAAAGCAGCCCCGATTCCCGCAGTGTCCGCATGCCCCTCCGGCGACACGCTGTACGCAGCACTGCAGTCGAGGCCTGACTCATGATGAGTTCCCGCAGCGTGTCGTCCATAATCAACAATTCAAAGAGCGCCAGCCGCCCCTTGTAGCCGCTTCCATTACAGGTATCGCAGCCTCGTCCCCGGAAAAAGGTGCGCCCGACCACGTCTTCGGGACGCAACTCCACTTCCATGAGTTCAGCCACGCTGGGCTCGTATTCTTCCTTGCACTTCTGACAGATTCGACGCACCAATCGCTGGGCCACAATCGCCTCCACCGTAGCGGTGATAAGGAATGACTCGACGCCAAGGTCAACCATTCGCAGCACCGTCGATGGCGCATCATTTGTGTGGAGCGTCGAGAACACCAAGTGTCCCGTGAGCGCCGCCTGAATTGCGATCTGCGCCGTTTCCAAGTCACGGATTTCGCCGATCAGAATGGTGTCGGGGTCCTGCCGCAGGAATGACCGAAGCAAGCGTGCGAAGGTGAGTTCCTGATCGGTATTGACCTGGCACTGCACCAAACCATCGATGTCGTATTCAACTGGATCTTCGGCCGTGAGAATCTTGGTGTCCGGATCGTTCAGTTCGCTCAGCGCCGCATACAACGTGGTTGTCTTACCCGAACCAGTCGGCCCGGTAATCAGAAGCACGCCATTGGGCTTGTGAATGAGTTCACTCATCGTTTCGAACTCATCGTCTCGCAGACCGATGCGATCGAGGCTCAACTCAACCGTGCTTCGGTCAAGCACACGCATCACCACAGATTCGCCAAACATGGTTGGCAGCACCGAGACACGAAGATCGATCGGGTTGGCTGCAACGGTCAGTTCAATACGCCCGTCCTGTGGAAGTCGCCGCTCAGCAATATCTAGATTGGCCATGACCTTGATTCGCGACACGATGGGTAGCGCCAAGTGCGGTGGAGGCGGAACCATTTCGTACAGCACACCGTCGATGCGGTACCGCATCTTGAATTCATCTTCAAATGGTTCAAAGTGAATGTCGGAAGCCTGATCCTTGATGGCCTGAAGCAGCACCAAGTTGAGGAGCTTGACCACCGCATTGTCTTCGGTTGCAGACGTAAGCTGTTCAAGATCGATCGACTCGCCACGTCCCTCAAAGGCCGCCAGCGTGTCGGACTCCCCAAGTTCACTCATCACGTCGAGCATCGTCGAACCAGTCGCCGACGAGTACATCTTGTCCAACGCCTTGTCCAGAGCATCGGCCGGGCACACCACGGCTTTGACCTTGAAGCCCATCAACAGACGAAGGTCGTCCACCGCGCGGAAGTTGTCCGCGGATTTCATGGCAATGGTGAGATGCTTCCGCTGGGCGTCAAACGCAACAGGCACGATCTGATAGGTCCTGGCAGTCTCAGCGGGTAGGTGCTCGATCAGGGACTCATCAACCGATTCAGGATCCAGTTCAATGAAGTCAAGGCCGATCTGGCCAGCCAAGACCTGCACCACATCCTGCTCGGTGATTTTGCCCATCTCGATGAGAATCTCACCGACCTTGGCTCGCTCCCCCTTCTCTTTCCGCTTTCGCTGGATCGCCAGCGCTTCGTGGACTTCCTCGCGGGTCAACTTCTTGAGTTTGACCAGAATCCGACCAAATCGGCGACCTTTGAGTTCAGTCGCAGCCGAACCATCGCTCTTGCCACGCCGGGTAGTACGTCGCGCCGAATCTGGTGTTTTAGGAGTCTGTTGCGGTGCCTGTGCCATGAACTGGAGGGCTCCCTGCCGGTGTTCCCCACCCGCACACCGCCGTGGCTATGGGCCCAAAGCCCCGCCAATCAAGACGATGGACATATACCACTATGGCACCCATCCAAGCCGCCGTCAAGTGTCCGTGCGCAATTCAATGCTTTGCGACATAGCACAAAAGCAATGATTTAGGTCGTTGTGGCCGTATTGTCGCTTTGGTCCAATTCGGTCCGGCCGACCGTCTTGCCGACCCGGTGGACACGATTGGTCAGTTCAGCAGGGTCCCGGGCCCGGTCAATCATGTCCTCAGCAGAAATCATGCCCTTCTCATAGAGCGACCAAAGGTGGTCATCGAGCAGTTGCATTCCGAATTTACGGCCCGTCTGAATAGCTGAATCGATCCGGAAGGTCTTGTTTTCACGAATGAGGTTGGCAATGGCCGGAGTCACGACCAGGAACTCGTAGGAGGCGACCCGCCCGGGCTTATCGGCTCGAGGGAGCAGAGCCTGCGAAAGCACCGCCAAAAGCGTGACCGAGAGTTGGACCCGGATCTGCTCCTGCTGGTTGGTCGGAAAGGCGTCGATGATTCGGTTAATCGTGCCTGAGGCACCGCTGGTATGCAAGGTCGCGAAGACCAAGTGCCCCGTCTCGGCCGCCTGAATGGCCGCCTCAATGGTTTCGAGGTCACGCATTTCGCCCACGAGAATCACATCCGGGTCCTGACGCAACACGCGGCGGAGTGCCTCAGAGAACGTGGGCACATCCACGCCGACCTCACGCTGGTTGACGACCGACTTCTTATGGTAGTGGTAGTACTCGATCGGATCCTCGACCGTCACAATGTGGCGATCGAGTGTCTGGTTGATGTGGTCAATCATCGTGGCCAAACTTGTCGTCTTGCCCGAACCGGTCGGGCCGGTGACCACAAACAAACCACGTGGACGGCGAATGAGTTCCCGAACAATTTCAGGCAGGCCAATTTCGTCAAAGGTCAGCAGTCGGCTTGGAATGAGACGCAGCACAATGCTGACATTGCCGCGTTGCCGGAATACCGCCACACGAAAGCGAGCCTGATCGCCATAGGCAAAGCCAAAGTCTGTGCCGCCGTGCTCTTGCAACTCTTGCTGGCACCGCTCAGGGGTAATGGACTTCATCAACGCCACAGTGTCTTCGGGCTCAAGCACTTTGGTATCGAGACTGCGCAGTCGACCTCCAAGCCGAAGCGTTGGCTTGCGGCCTACGGAGATGTGGAGATCTGACGCGTCTTGTCGGATCACCGTGTCAAGCAGTCGATCGATCTGAATCGTTGACATGCCGTGTTCAAACGCCTCGATGGGCGTCATTGCCTCCTGCTGCGTGACTGCCTGCAAAGACAGCCACTAGTACCAAAACCTACTCGGAGTCCATATTGGACGTGAGCAGGGTATCGGCTTGAGCGAACCGAGCGATTTCCTCGGTGGTCGTCACGCCCTTGAGAATCTTCAATTTGCCGTCGCCGAGCAAACTTCGCATGCCAGCACGAATGGCCGACTGCCGCATTTCCGACACCGGTGCCCGCGCAAAGGCCATTTCCCGCAGTTCGGTGGTCAGCTGCATGAGCTCAAAAATGGCCTTTCGGCCCCGGAAACCCACGCCGCCGCACGCAGAACAGCCAACACTTCGGAGCGCCTTGCCCTCCGCTTCAATTGGATCGATGTCGACCAAGCGAAGCAGTCGCGGATCCGGATCCGGGTCCGGCTCGCTGCACTTGGGACACAGCACGCGAATCAGCCGCTGGGCCATGACAGCCTGAATCGAACTGGCTGCTAAGTAGGGCTTCACGCCCATGTCGACCAGCCTGGTCAAGGCTGAGGGCGCATCGTTGGTATGCAAGGTGGAGAAAACCAAGTGTCCAGTCAACGCTGCCTGAATGGCAATATCCGCGACCTCCCGGTCACGAATTTCACCAATGAGGACGACATTGGGCGCTTGCCGCAGCATCGATCGAAGAATGGCTGGGAACGTCAACCCAATTGAATCGTTGACCTGACACTGGTTGATGCCAGCGAAGCTGTATTCAACCGGATCCTCAGCCGTAATGATTTTGCGATCAGGCCGGTTCAGCACATCCAAGGCCGAGTACAGGGTCGTCGTCTTTCCCGAACCGGTCGGGCCAGTCACGAGAAAGATGCCGTTTGGCCGACGAATGATTTTGTTGAAGGTATCGAGGTGATCCTGCTCGAAGCCTAAGTTGATCAGTCCGATGCGCACCGAGTCAGGACGCAACACCCGCAGCACGATGGATTCACCGTAATACGCAGGGCAGCAACTAACACGGAAGTCCACCATGACGTCATCAATTTTCATCTTGATGCGACCATCTTGAGGAATGCGTTTTTCGGCGATATTGACTCCCGCCATCAGTTTGAGGCGGGCGAGCAGCGCCGCTTGCATGCGCTTTGGCAAGTTATCTCGAACGTGGCACACACCGTCAATGCGATATCGCAACACGACGCGGTCAGCCATGGGCTCCACATGAATATCAGATGCGCGGCCCCGCACCGCTTCGGTGATGAGTTTGTTGACGAGTTTGACAATCGGGGCGTCATCGCCCTCGCCACTGATGTCAACCGACGCATCAACGCTTCTGTCAACACTACGATCGACCGACATATCGATGGACTCGGTGACGAGCGAATCGGCCGCCACAACTCGGCCGCTTCCGAGTTGCTCGTCGATGTAGCCCTTGAGCGCGCTGCGTGGCGCAACCACCGTGTCGATCTCGGCCTTGAGTCGGAATCGCAACAGGTCGAGCAGTTCCAGATCCATCGGATCGTGCATCAACAACTTCATCCGACCACCCGAGACGCTGCACGGCAGCACCAGATGCTTACGGATGACGTTCTTGGGCGCCGCGTCTAAATCGATGTCAGCGAGATCTTCCGGGGACGATAGAGCGTTGAACTCCATCCCGAACTGTTCAGCCAAGGCCCGGGATACTTCGACATCGCTGCACGCCCCAGACTCGATGAGACATTCGCCCAGTCGCTTGCCGCTGCCTTTGACCAGAACCAGCCCCGCGTCCAACTGTTCGTTGGTAATCGCTTCGGCTTCGATGAGGATTTCACCGAGTCTGCGACGGGCTTTTGAGGGTTTCCTGGCCATGGCGTTGAGTAAGAGCTCCTGAGAAGGGACGCATGCGAAACTGGCATCGTATCGGGTGACGGTACCCTAGTGCCGGCCCATGCCCATTGAACTTCTCCTAACCGCCGGACCGACCCGCGAACCGATCGACCATGTTCGGTTTCTATCCAATCGATCATCCGGACAATTGGGCTTGGCGGTTGCATCTGAAGCGGTCAGCCGCCACTGGAATACAACCTTGCTGCTTGGAACCGGGGGCATCGATCCCCCAGCGGCCTTGACTCGATGTTGCCACCCATTCGATACGACGGATGATCTTCAATCATTGCTGGGGATTCATGCGCCCAAGTGTGACATCCTCATCATGGCTGCGGCAGTGGCTGATTTCATCCCTCGCCAAAATTCGGGGCAGGCCAAGTTGTCCCGCCATCACGGACCGATCAACCTGACCTTGGATCCCGCCCCCGACCTCATCGCCCAAATCGCCACGCAGTCCAGGTCCAATCAGACCATCGTCGGGTTTGCCTTGGAATCGAGCGACACCATGGAGTCCGCCGCGCGGGCAAAACTTGATCGCAAGGGTCTCGATGCCATCGTCGCCAACCCACTGGAAACGATGGGCGCTCAGACGATCTCTGCCATGTTCATGGAACGTGGTGGTGATGCCATCGCAGCAGATCCCGATCTCTCCAAGACCCAATTCGCATCATGGCTGCTCGACCAAGTTGCTGTCCTGCATGAACGCAGGGTCCGTGGGGTATCCTCCGCACCCCCATGACAACCGACCTGACCAACGATCACCACCACGGCTCGACCAGCCCGCGAATGTGGACCTTGGCCATCTGCATCGGCGGATCGCTGCTCATGGCACTGGCACTCGGATGGGGACTGAGCGCAGGCCATCACACCGTACATGACCATGGCGAGGCGCCCGCAGGGTGGATCATCGGCAGCCTGCCCTTCATCGTCATTCTCGGGGCGATCGCCCTGCTCCCCCTGATTCCAAAAACCGCAGGATGGTGGCACAGCAACCTCAGCCGGTTCTTGATTTCAGTGCTGTGTGGGCTGACCACGCTTCTGTACGTGTGGATCGTCCAAGGGTGGGATTTCGTGGGACTCACGCTCGACCACGCCGTGTTGCAAGAGTACGTGCCCTTCATCGTGCTGTTGTTCAGTCTGTATGTGATCAGCGGGGGCATTCACATCGGCGGCGATCTGCGGGCGCATCCGATTACCAATACGGCCATCATCGCGCTCGGCGCAGGCATCGCCAGTTTCATCGGTACGACCGGCGCGAGCATGCTGCTGATTCGTCCGCTGCTGAACTCGAATCGCGAACGCACGCACAAAGTCCACACGATCGTCATGTTCATCTTTCTGGCGAGCAACATCGGGGGCACCTTGCTACCCATTGGCGACCCGCCGCTCTTTCTTGGCTACCTCGCCGGCGTGCCCTTCTTCTGGACACTCCAGTTGTGGGGCCCATGGCTGCTGGCGTGCGTCATGCTGCTGATCATTTACTTTGTGTGGGACTCGCTGCTCTACAAACGCGAGCCGGAAGCTGTTCGGCTCTTTGACAAAGCCAATGTGCAGCCCCTTCGACTGGAAGGTGGCCTGAACATCATCTGGTTACTTGGTGCCGTAGCCTGCGTGGCATTCATTTCGCCTAGTCGCATCGTTCCGATGACCACGCTGGTGGCCTTTGATTTCCTGCGGGAACTACTCATGCTGTTCTTCGTTGTGCTGTCGCTGCTGACCACCAAGCGGCACGTGCGTGAAGCGAACCACTTCGACTACCACGCGATCATCGAGGTAGCGGCCCTCTTCATCGGCATCTTCATTGCCATGCAGGTCCCACTAGCGGTCCTCAAGGCGCAGGGCGAGAACATCGCCGCAGCCCTGAGCCAACCGTGGATGTACTTTTGGATCACCGGCGGACTCTCGAGCGTTCTGGACAACGCGCCCACCTATCTCGTCTTCTTCCGATTGGCCGAATCGGGCACGGTTCCAGGCGCCCAGGGCGCATTGGAACTGGTCGGGGGTGGATGGGTCGACGAGTCCAGACTGATCTTCATCTCGCTTGGCGCGGTCTTCATGGGGGCCATGACCTATATCGGCAACGGGCCCAATTTCATGGTCAAAGCCATCGCCGAACAATCCGGCGTTCGCATGCCCAGTTTCTTTGGCTACGTGATTCGATACAGCATCCCGGTGCTGATTCCAGTATTCGTAATCGTCACACTGGTGATGACCCTTCTTTGAGCCGCAGCCAATCGATACCATACGCCCTGTGATGCGCGTCAAGATCAACGGACAACCCATGACCGTGGAGGCAGGCACCAACGTCGAACAACTGCTCACGCAGGTTTCACTGTCGCCCGGTCCGTGTGCGGTTGAACGCAATGGCGATCTGGTGCCTTGGAAGCAGCGAGAGACGGTTGTCCTGTACGACGGTGACTGCATTGAAATCGTGACGCTCGTAGGAGGAGGATGAACACCATGACCATGACTATTGCCGACACACCTGCTGTCTCACCACTTCAGATCGGAAACCGAAGCTTGACCAGCCGCCTCGTGGTGGGGACAGGCAAGTACGAGACCTACGAGTTGATGCAGCGGGCACTTGAAGGTAGCGGGTGCGATGTCGTGACTGTCGCCGTGCGACGCGAGCGTCTGCTCGACGACCAGGGCCGATCGCTGCTGGATTTTCTGGATCTGGATCGATACACCATCCTTCCAAACACCGCAGGCTGCTTTGATGCCGCTGACGCCGTCCGCGTAGCGAGGCTCGGTCGTGACTTGCTCGAACAACTTGGCAATCCTGGCGCCGATTGGGTGAAACTCGAAGTACTCGGCGATCGCACCACTCTGCTGCCCGACCCCATCGGAACGCTCGAAGCCTGTAAGGAACTGGTCGCTGACGGGTTCACAGTGCTGTGCTATGCAAGCGATGATCCGATCATGGCCGTACGTCTGCGTGATGCTGGCGCGGCGAGCGTCATGCCCGCGGGAAGTCCCATCGGTTCGGGACGTGGCATCGCCAACCCCGAAGCCATCGTGATCATTCGTGACCTGCTCAAGGATCCTCAACACGGTGGTGACCCCAACTACCCGCTCATCGTCGACGCAGGCGTGGGAACCCCGAGCGACATCACCCTGGCCATGGAACTGGGCGTCGATGGCGTGCTCCTCAATACCGGCATCGCCAGCGCCAGTGACCCGGTGGCCATGGCCCATGCGATGCGGTGTGCCTGCGATGCCGGCTACCACGGCTTCAGAGCTGGTCGCATCGGCAAAAAGCTCTACGCCACCGCCTCAAGCCCTTGGACAGGCCTCATCGAAAACAATTGACGGCGGTCAATTAGTGTGCGACGCGGGTACCTAGGAGCGGGGCCACCGCGGCGAGGTGGGTCTCGACCGAATTGGCCGAGGTCGCCTCGAGATTCAGTCGCAGCAGTGGCTCGGTATTGCTCGCACGCACATTGCACCACCAATCGCCCATGTCAACAGTCACGCCGTCGAGGCGATCAATCGTCGCGTTTGGATACGCAGCAATTAGCCGTTCCATCGCACTGGCTTTGTCATCGACCTCAAAATTGATTTCGCCAGACTGGCTGTAGCGACGCGCCCCGGCCATGATTTCGCTCAGTGGACGGCCATCCTCAACCAGCGCAGTACACACCGCGGCAAAGGCCATCGCACCTGAGTCCGCGTTGAAGTTCTCGGCAAAGTAGAAGTGACCGGAGAGTTCCCCTCCAAAGACTGCCCCGTGTTGGGCCATCGCCTGCTTCATGAAAACGTGCCCGACACGGCCACGGATCGGTTCACCACCAGCCTCACGAATCATCTCACTAGTGCTATGGCTGCTGCGAAGATCAAAGACCACGCTGCCACCGCCAGCGTTCTTGAGAAATCGCCCGCCCAGCCAGCCTGTCACCAGATCGCACCCGACGATGTTGCCCTGCTCATCAACCACCATGCACCGATCCGCATCGCCATCGAAGCAGATGCCCAAATCGCAGCCCTGCGACGTCACCGCATCACGCGTCCACTGCAGATTCGCTTCCACCAATGGGTTGGGCTCGTGCACAAACGTCCCCGTGGCATTCTCAAAGTTGATCTCAACGAGATCCAAGCCTGGGATATCGCCAAAGAGTTTGGGCACCATCGTGCCGGCCATCCCATTGCTCGCGTCGATGGCGATCTTGAGTGTTTGGTCGCCATCGCGCAAACCCTCTCCAAGCAAGTGAAAAACGTGGGCCCGATACTGCGCCCACAGGTCAACTTCGCTCCACTGGCCGATCAAGTCACCGTCGGGGGGGGCCGCCTGGGCGAATTCTCGAATCTCCGTTAGGCCTGTCTGTTCACCGACGGGCTTGCCATGCAGTTTGCTGATTTTGAACCCGTTGTAGTTCGCCGGATTGTGGCTCGCTGTGGTCTGCACACCCCCAATACACTGCAGGTGATTGACTCCAAATGGCACAAATGGAGTATCAACAAGCCCCACTTCGATGACATCGGCCCCCTGCGCACGCATGCCATGCTGCAAGGCCTCCGTCAGGCTTGGGCTGGTCAGTCGCATGTCGTGGCCGACCACAATGCTGTGTCGCATCGACTCCGGGAGCGTGTCCAGTCCATCTTGCGCCAGTAGTAGTTCTGCCGTACCGCGACCAATGCGATACGCCACCTCTTCGTTGAGCGGATCCGGAACGGTCGCTCGTACATCGTACGCCTTGAATACCCTGTTTAGCATTCGGGCATGGTAGCCCCCCGGGCAAGATCCTCCACGCGGATGCCTTCGGGCAGCCCAGCCGTGAACGCTCGTCCATAGGGCTTGGTCACCAATCGCGAATCGAGCACTGCCACGGTTCCGGTGTCGCCGCCGCTTCGAATGAGCCGACCAATGCCCTGACGGAATCGTCGAATCGCACGGGGCAGGCTCTCCTGACGAAAGGGTGACCCCCCCGCAGTCTGAATGGCCTCGCAGCGGGCCTCGACAATTGGCCGGTCGGGCGGATCAAATGGCAGCCGCGTGACGATGACCGTACGAAGCGCATCGCCAGGCACATCGACGCCTTGCCACACGCTGTCGGTACCGATCAAGACCCCATTGGGCATCGCGCGAAATTGTTCGACCAACGCACCGGCGGGCCCATCTCGGCCTTGCACGAGCACCTCGCCGCCCACTTGAGACAAACGCTCACTTCCATGATCGGCCAACCAGTCAACCGTCCGGCGACTGGTGCACAACACCAGCGTGCCCCCGCCGCTTCGCGCCGCTAACGTGACGATGCGATCGAGCAATTGATCGTGCCATCGGGGGTCATGTGGTGGTGGCATCGATGAGTCGTAGACAAACCGCATCTGCGCTGCCAAGTCAAACGGGCTGCCCTCCTGCAGCGTCGAGGCATTTGGGCACCCAAGACGCGTCATCACGTGATCGAAGTGCCCTTGGGCCGCTGCAAGCGTCGCGCTCGTCAGCACGATGCCGACCTTCTGTTCAAAAAGATTGGGACCAAGAATCGGCGCCACGTCGATGACCGTACATCGCAGCGACGGACGGGGGCTGCGCCCACGTGGTGATTCCATTCCATCAATCCAGTACACAGCGCCGGGGATATCCTGACCAAGCAACCGTCGCACGCCAATGGCAAACAATTCAGCACGCACACGCCATGCATTGAGTTCTGCACGTTCTTCTTCATCAGTGACCGACTCGCGAACCACCTCGATCGAAGCGGCGAGTTCTTCCAAACTACCCGAGAGTTCATCTTCAACAATGCCTGGCGTGCGAACCCGACCTCCGCCCCCTTTGCCCTTGGCCCAGCCGATCAGGGAAGCGAAGAATGTGTTCCCGGCCACACGTGTAGCGCGAACATGCGATGCGAACCGATCCACTCCCGGTCCGGTGCGATCCACCAGCCACCCACGGTGCTCATCACCGGTGAGCAACTGACCAAGCAGGCGATCTAGCCCGAGGAACGACACGGACATGCCAAAGTGTTCGGCCGCCACATCCTCGACGGCATGCGCTTCGTCAAGAATCACATGGTCGTACTCAGGCAACAGTGATGCGCCGCTGAGCCGCAGTGCCAAATCGCTGAAGAAGAGCGCATGATTGCACACAAGAAGATTGCCTTGCAGCATCTGCTGCCGCGCCGACTGATAGAAACACTCATCATGTCGAGGACACTTGGCACCAAGACAAGTATTGGTATCGCTAAGAACCAGATCCCACGCTGTATGGCTGGCCAGTTGCGGTAACGTCGCCAGCGTGCCATCGACCGTGCCGCTGGCCCATGCATGAATCTGTTCAAGCGAGGCCGCCTGCCGGCCGTCGATTCGGGGGGTCTTTCTGAGAGCCAGGTCCAACCGCCGGCGACTGAGATAATTGCCCCGCCCCTTGACCAATACAGGCTTGACTACGTCGCGGACGAGTGGCAAGAGGCGAGGAATGTCCTTGCCAATCAACTGCTCCTGCAGTGCGATGGTGTGTGTCGAGATGATCACCCGCTCGCCGTGGTTGACAATTCGATCTATGGCTGCGGCCAGATAGGCAAATGATTTGCCAACACCCGTACCCGCCTCGGCAAGCAGCGTGCTCTTCGAGTCGAGCGCATCGACCACGTGTCGCGATAACTCGACCTGCTCAGGACGGACTTCAAAGCCCGGCAGCGCTTGTTCGAGTCCCTCGCCAGTAGCGAGTCGTGCAACCAGATCGCCATGACTCACCCCTGCTCGTCTCCACCAAGAGGTGCCCGTGCTGGTTCCCCAGGCCTACGTGGATAAGGCCTTGGAATCAACCCTGCACGGCGCACCGGCACAATCGTCCCTGTTGGCGTGCGGTGCGTCTCTTCAACTTCGCACCGCAAAACTCGAATCGCTCTGCCAGCTTCCTCAATTTCCTCGCCAGCGCGACGACCTTTGATGGCCAAGAGCCATCCGCCATCTCTGACCAGCGGCATCGCCAGTTCCAAGAGCACACGAAGTGGCCCCACGGCGCGAGCGGTGATGACATCCCAAGCGTCTCGACCCCCGCCATCTGGTGCGCCCAGCGTTTCGGCCCGGTCAGCCAGAACCGTGATGTTGGTCAGTCCCAACGCATCAGCGGTCTCGGCGAGGTATCGGGCTTTCTTTCCGGTCGCCTCCAGCAGTGTGATGGGAAGATCAGGTCGAACGATGGCCAAGGGCAGCCCGGGCAAGCCCCCGCCACTGCCGATGTCGATGAGATTCGTCGCCCCGGCCGCTTCAATGTACGGAAGCAATGTCAAACTGTCCATGATGTGTCGAGTCCACGCTTCATCGCGATCGGTGATGCGCGTGAGGTTCATACGAGCATTGCCCTGCTCAAGTAAATCGAGAAAGGCGCCCAACCGTTGGATCTCATCGTCAGACAATTCCAGAGCGAAGGGTTCCGCCATTGCTCGAACGTGTGCGTAGTCATCCATGTGCGTCATTGCCATCATTGAACTCGAAACCTTCCCGCCACAACCGACTTGGTGGGCGAATTCCAATATTGAAGAGTAAACCAATCAGCATCCACACCACAATCAGGCTCGAACCACCAGCGCTCACCATCGGCAACGTCATGCCGGTGATTGGCATGAGTCCGATGGTCATGCCGGTATTGACCACCATTTGCGTCAGCAGCATGGCTGTAGCACCAACAGCTACGAGCCGACCAAAGCCCTCGTGGCACTGCGCGGCGGTCATTAAGCCGCCAGCGGCGAGCATGGCAAAAAGAGCCCACACGACGCACGCGCCGCCGAGCCCCCAGCGTGTGACAACCACGGCGAAAATCATGTCATTGTGCTCTTCAGGAAGATGGTTCCAGCGAATCAGTCGACCCGCCTCCACCTTGCCGTGTCCGCTCCACTGCCCAGCCCCAACGAGCGTCATGGCTCTTGCGCCTTGGTACCCGATCCCATCCTGAAAGGATGTATCACCCTGAATCTGCGCCCACATGGCTTCGATGCGATCCCGCTGGTGCGGGCGAAGCATTGGCACCATCGCCGCAGCGCCAAGCAGGCCCAGCAGCGCGATCGTTGCCATGTCACGCCACCTCGCCCCAGCCGCAACCAAGACCGCAAGAGTCGTAGGAAGAAAGAGCATCGCAGTACCCAGATCGGGTTCAAGCAACACCAATCCCATTGGAATCAGCGCTATCAGCAGCGGTGGTAACAAACCACGCAGTCGACGATGATGGCTTCGAAAGCGAAGCCACGTTGCCAGCACCAACACAACAGCCACCTTGGCAAGTTCCGAGGGCTGGAAGTCCATCACGATTACGTTGATCCATCGTCTGGCGCCATTGCGTGGACGAACCACCATGTCGGGCACCCCCGGCACCAGCAGAAAGACCAACAGCAGCGCCACCACACCGAGCATGGGCCAACTGATCCACTGCAACAGCCGGTGCGATGGCAGCGTCACCAAGCCGGCGGCCACAATGCCCATGCCTAGCAGAACAACCTGCTTTGGCACCAATTCCGGCCGCGTCGTTCCAATGGCCAGCAGCCCGATGATGCTCAGTCCAATGGCCGCCATGACGCACAGCCACGCCGGCGTCGCCCAGTTCAATCGGTGACGCCACGTTCGTCGTGCGCCCACCCCGAGTCTCCCAGCTGGTCGCATCAAAGGGACACGTGATGGGCTCATGGCGACACGCCCCCTTTCACATATCCCTGCGCCTGCAGGGCCCGAATAACCTGATTGGCAATCGGTCCAGCAACGCGTCCACCACTGCCTCCATTTTCAACGAGTACCGCAATGGCGTACTGCCACGCGCCGCGGGGCGCATCGCCGACCAGTGCCACCACCCAGGCATGCTCGAGTCCCGTGACGGATTCATCCGCTGCAATCTTGCCATCGCCGTTGGCATCACGCTTCCACGGAGGCGCTTGAGCGGTGCCAGTTTTGGCCGCAATGCGCACACCTGACACATCAAAAATTGGCTCACCTCTCCCTGGTCCAAACGAGATGTGGTGGGCGGTTCCGTAGGATTTGGCAACCACATCTTCCAAACCATCGAGCGCCGCTGCAACACCGCGAGGATCGAGCTGCCGATCCTCCACGACCGAAGCTGGCTCCCATCCGCGAACGAGCGTTGGAGGAATGACCTGACCGCCCCGCACCAACGTGGCGTATGCATTGGCTGCGTGCAAGGGCGTCCATGCAGTGCGGCCTTGACCGATGCCCATCATCACCGACTCAAACGTGTCCTCACCTCTGCTGGTCAGTTCCGAAAGCGTGGCATCGTCGGGGCGAAGACCACGCACCTCAGTGCGTCGTGGCGACCAAGGTGGGGAGATGCCCACATCAAACTGCTGGTCCATCCCAAACCAACCCATCCAGTCGGCAATCTTGCGAGCACCGAGCCGATCACCTAATTCGTAGAACCAACTATTGCACGATCTCGCCATCGCCTCGACGGCGCCGAGCGGCCCGTGCGTGGCCATGCCGTACCGCGGTCGATAGATCCAGCACCGCGCCAGCCCCGGTTGTCCCTCAAAGTGATGCCCCTTGCACTCGATGATCTCATCGATCTGCACGCTTCCATCGGTCACCGCGGCAGCGAGCACCAGCGGCTTGACGATGGACCCTGGTGGCGCCAGTGTTTCCAGTGGGCGGATCAGCCACGGCTGAAGGGCCTCCCGCTGAGCCTGGGTGTACTGCCCATCTTGCACGGAGGGCACCGAGGCCATCGCCAGAATTTCGCCCGTTGAAATGTCCAGTACCACCACGCTTGCGGGCAGTTGTGTCCCAATAGGCAATACGCTGGCGCCATGCCATATCTGCACCTGTGTCAAGCCCACGTCATGGTGCAGGATGGCTTCGACGCGTGCTTGCAGGGCCGCGTCAATAGTCAAATGCACATCATGGCCGCCGATTGGTTCCTCCCGCTCAACGTGATCATCGTCCCGATCACGCACGAGTACGCCAAGTTCACCGCGAAGCGTGTCTTCCCACGCTCGTTCGACCCCGCGTGCCCCGACCCGGTCCTCGGTGCGATAGCCCCCACGATCAACCTCACCGGTACGAGGATCAATCAATGGTCGCCGCTGAATGTCCGCAGACCACACGGTGTCTCGCACCGTACCAACCAGCCCCGAAGCGACCGATGGAAGCGACACAAGCGACCCCGCCTCACCGCGAAGTGGCGTGGGCAGTGTGTCCACGTCAATCTCCACGTCGATATTCGATTGGGGGTGTACACGGTCACGTGCGTAGCGAAGTGACACGAGATCTGGATGTTCCTCCGCAAAGGTCTGCAAGGGCGCGGCCTGTACATCTGAAAGGTCAGTCATCAACGCGTGCACATTGACCTGCTCGGCGATTGGTCGCGGCGTAAACTCGGGGCCTTGTCCATCACCAAATCGGGCATCATGCCGCCGACGCTGTTGATCCCATACAACCGACGCGAGTCGTTGTACACGCCCTCGAGTGTCGTTGACCCGCTGATGAATATCGGCTATCGGAACGCCCCCCGAGTCGGCCAGGCGTTCCCACAGATCCTCGATGACCACGTCCCACTTGGGACGGTATCGGCGAATGGCTGACAGCCGAGTTTCTGGCGAGGCCATCTGCCACACGCCACGGCCAAGTTCGGCTCGAGCATCGCGGACCGCATGATCTTCGGCCCACTGTCCAGTGATCACATCCCACGGAACAGCGACCTCCCACCGCGGTGCGTCGGCGACCAGAACCCGCCCCTTGCGGTCAAAGATCGTCCCCCGCCACGTTGGCAACCAGCGGTGCTCGCTGAGCCGTGCCTGAGCCTGCTTCAAGTACACATCCCCTCGCAGCATTGTCAGCCGTGTCGCCTGCGCCAACAGGATGCACATCACAATCGCGATGACCGTGGCGATGAGCCACAGACGGCGGTGGTACATAAGTGGTGCCTTGCGGCGGGTGGCGGTTGGCATGAATGTGCAGGCCCGTGTCCAAATTGCGGGACCGCTGATCAGTCTACGGTGCGTTGCAACTACTCTGGGCCCGACATGACTGTGATTCCGCCACACATCCTGCTGAACGCCTACTCACAGGGGTTCTTTCCGATGGCCGACCCTGACCGCCCCGGCGAGGTCGACTGGTTTCAGCCCGACCCGCGGGCCGTGCTTGAACTGGACGACCTCCGAGTGTCCAACAGTCTTCGCCGCGTGGTTCGAAATGATCGCTTTGCCATTCGAACCAATACCTGCTTTGAGTCGGTGATACGGGCCTGTGCGGCAACGGGACCAGATCGCCCAGAGAGTTGGATCGACGATGACCTCATCGCGTCCTACGGCCAACTCCACGAATTGGGGCATGCCCACAGCGTCGAAGCCTTCTTCGATGGACAACTCGTTGGCGGACTCTACGGCGTCCACTTGCAGGCAGCCTTCATGGGCGAGTCGATGTTCTGTCGGCCTGAGTGCGGGGGCACCGATGCGTCCAAGGTGTGCCTAGTATGGCTGGTATCACACCTACGAGCCATCGGCGTGACGCTCTTGGACGTGCAGTGGACCACTGAACACCTTGAGCGACTCGGGGTGACTGAAGTCCCCGAATCCACGTATGCATCCCGGATGGAATCCGCGATGGCCCGCCAGACCCATTGGGGGCCGCTTCCAGCCACCGGGGCCCAGGCCCTCAGCAACCTTTCCAGCGACTGATCGCTTGGCATGCCGCGGGAGAAACGCTATCCTGCTCGAACTTCCACAATGAGGAGCCGTCGGTGAGGGTCCAGTCCATGGACAGGCGCCGCACGGGGCATTTCGGTCGCGGCTGACAGATGCTCCAGCTCCGGGAAGAGGCAGCCGCGGCATGGCTCGACCTCGTCGACGCCAACCCGCGCATGGTTGGTTCTATTCGCCCGTATCGTGCGTGGCGAATCGCAGATGAGGTTTGGAGCCGGTCGTCCGGCCAATTGAGGCACTTTGACAGTTCAACATCTGGTGGTCGGTGATAGCGTTCATTGGCCATCCCCACATGGCCCGTGGTGTAATCGGTAACACACCTGTTTTTGGTACAGGCATTCCAAGTTCAAGTCTTGGCGGGCCAGTTCAGTTCTTCTTCGATCCATGCACACACACAATCATCAATCCAATGCGTACGACCTGACCGCCGTCATTCTGGCCGCGGGCAAAGGCATTCGCATGGGAAGCAACCTGCCCAAAGTGCTGCACCCGGTCGCGGGCCGACCGATGGTGCATTGGGTGGTTGATGCCGCAAGAGCCGCTGGGGCGTCGCCCATCGTACTGGTGGTTGGGTATGAGGCTGACCGTGTTCGGCAGCAGTTTGTCTCCGACGATGACATCATCTTCGTCGACCAGCCCGAGCAACTTGGCACGGGTCACGCCGTTGAAGTGTGCCGCGATGTACTCACACCGCTGTCTGGCGACGCATTTGTACTCGCTGGCGACGGGCCGCTCATTCGTGACGAAACCTTGGCAGCCTTAGTCACGCTCCATCGCGACACCAACGCTTCGGCGACTCTGGCCACAGCGATCATCGACGATCCGACGGGCTACGGACGCATCGTCCGTGACCAAGACGATCGATTTGAACGGATCGTCGAACAGAAGAATGCCACCGACGAAGAGTTGGCCATCCACGAGGTCTATCCCTCCTACGCCTGCATGAACATCGCCCACATGCTTGAGACGCTCATGCAGCTTCCCCGCGATCCGCTCAGTGGCGAGTTCTACCTCACCGAAGTGCCCGCGATGATGCGTCGGGATGGGCTCATCGTGGAGGTACTCCCCGAAGTGCCTTCCGAGGATGTGCTCTCCATCAATACACCCGCTCAACTGGCAGATGTTGACCAGTTACTTCGCCGACGACTCCAAATGGAAGCTGCGACATGACGATTGATCAAGACCACCTGAAAATCTTCGGCGGGCGCGGCGCCCGTGAACTGTCTGCCGACGTATGTGAGCACCTTGGCTTGCCTGAGGGCGCCGCCCATACGGAGCTCTTCCCCGATGGCGAGGTCATCGTTCGCATCGAAGAAGATGTCCGCGGTCGCGATTGTTTCATCGTGCAGTCAACCGGTCATCCGGTCAACGCCAACCTGATGGAACTGCTGATCTACATCGACTGCATGCGTCGCGCTTCAGCCAAACGCATTACCGCAGTCATCCCCTACTTTGGGTACGCACGGCAGGACCGCAAGGATGCTGGCCGCACGCCCATCACCGCCAAACTAGTAGCCAATCTCGTGACCGCCGCGGGTGCCGATCGCGTCTTGTGCATGGATCTTCATGCAGCGCAGATTCAGGGCTTCTTCGATATCCCCGTAGACCACCTCAGCGCTTCGACCGTGATCGCTCAGTACTTCCAAGGCACTCGCAGCGACCTTGGAGATCTGGTCATCGTGTCCCCGGATGTTGGCAACGTCAAAGTCGCCAATGCCTACGCCGACGTGCTGGATGCGGAACTGGCCATCATCGATAAGCGGCGTGTCTCGGGTGACACCGTGGCCACCAAGAACCTCATCGGTGACGTCAAAGGGCGCACCGTCCTGATGGTCGACGACATGATCTCGACTGCCGGCACCATCTGTCAGGCTGCCGAACTGGTGATGCAAGAAGGGGCCGAGCGAGTCATCGCCGCGGCAACGCACCCGGTTCTCTGCGGCTTGGCCCTTGATCGTCTCAAGGAGTCGCCCATCGAGCGACTGATCATTACCGATTCCATTCCGGATCGGGGTCGTCTTGACCCCATCCGAGACATGATCGTGGAACTGCCTTTGGCGCCGCTCTTAGGCGAAGCCATCTATCGCATCCACCACGACATGTCCATCTCCGCCTTGTTCCAACGTGGAACGGGCGTCAAGCGTTAGATACACGCCGCGCGTTCCGCGGCATCCTGAAGAACTGTTGGAGAAACACACATGGCCCACGAAACCCCGACCTTAGACGTCGCCACCCGTGATCGCACGGGCACCCGATATGCGCGACGGCTTCGAGAGTCCGGCCGGCTCCCTGCCGTCGTCTACGGACTTGGTGGCAACACCGCTCACGTCAGTGCTGATGAGCAAACACTCATTGACACGCTCACTAGCGGTGGCCACGTGCTAGATGTCCGCATCGATGGCGGCGACACCGAAACATGCCTCGTTAAGGAGTTGCAATTCGGTCACCTCGGTGACAACCTCGTACACGTGGACTTCACGCGGGTCAATCTCGACCAAGTCGTGACGGTCAATGTGCCCATCACGCTCTTGGGCACTCCAAAATCGGCCTCGGCCGAGGGCGCGATGCTCGCGGTCATTCGGTCTGAGATTGAAATTCGTTGCAAGGTGCGGGACATCCCATCCAGCATTACGGCGAATATCTCCGAGATGGAAGAAGTGTTGACCATCGGCGAACTTGTCCTGCCTAGCGGTGTTGAGGTACTGCTTGACCCCGAGAAACACATCTGCCACATCGCCTTCCAGGCCGAAGAAGACGAGGCAGAAGCAGAAGGCGAAGCCACCGAAGCAATTGGCGATGACTCCGAACCAGAAGTCATTACCGAGGCCAAACCCGAGGAGGAGAGCGGCGAGGGGTGATACCCAAACCGAGTATTGACCATGCGGCTCATCGTTGGAATTGGCAACCCGGGAAACGAGTACGACCGAACACGACACAATGTTGGGTTCGAGTCGCTCGATCGCTTGGCGCGCCGACTGGCTCCGGGCGAAATTGCCCGTGGCCGGTTTCAGGGCGCGACCATTGAGGCTCGAATCGACGATGAAAAGGTGCTCATGCTCAAACCGCTGACCTATGTCAATCACAGCGGGCAGGCCGTTGCCGAAGCGGTGCGCTTCTTCAAGCTCACCACCGAAACTGACCTGCTCGTGCTTGTCGACGACACCGCCCTTCCGTGCGGACGCATTCGCGTTCGGGCCGAAGGCGGCAGCGGCGGGCACAACGGGCTGACCGACATCGCATCCCATCTTGGCTCAGACGCTTGGGCGAGGGTGCGTATCGGAATCGACGGCCCAGGTGAGATTCCACTGTCCTCCTATGTGTTAGGTCGCTTCCGACCCGACCAACAGGACGCAGTGGACGAGGGAATTGAGCGAGCGGTCGATGCCGCCCGCTGCTGGATCGAACGCGGCACCAAAGCCGCCATGAACTCATTCAATGCTGATCGGGCAGCCGAAGGCTGACCCGAGGAGAACACACGAGATGTCCGAAGACACACAAAAAATGTATGAGGGGCTCTTCCTCTTCCCACAGGCCGCGATTTCAACCCTCGATGCCGCCAGTTCGCATGTCCAAGACATGCTCACGAAGGTCGGGGCCGAACTGATCGCTTTTCGCAAGTGGGACGACCGCCGACTTGCCTACCCAATCAAGGGCAACAAGCGTGGCGTCTTCTTTCTGGCCTACTTCAAGGTCGTAGGAACAGCCATTAGTAGTCTCGAGCGAAACCTGCTGCTTTCAGAAGAGGTGCTTCGCTTCATGATTACCCGATGCGATCACCTCACCCTCGAACAGATCGAGGCGACCGAAGGCCGCACCGAATTGGCTGATGAGATCAAACTGCGCGACGAGAAGAAGACCGACGATACGGATTCCGGCGTGCGAGCGACGACCAAATCCCAGCGATACGCCGAAGAAGCCAATGCCCCCACTGAGCCATCCGAAGCCAGCGAGGACACCCCCGCTGCCCCTGCAGATGCCCAAGAGGAAGCCCCCACCGAATCCACTGAGGAACCCGCCACGTCTTGATGTGATGCTTTTTAGCCTCGGGCGTTCCAACTGGCCTCTGCCTGCGGTACGATCCGTCGCTGAACTTCATTCAACACGTAAAGGAACAACGTCATGGCAGGTAGCGTCAACAAAGTCTTTCTGATGGGCAATCTCACTCGAGACGTCCAAGTCAAGCACACGGCCAACAACACCGCGGTTGCCAACCTCGGCTTGGCGGTCAACCGCCGGTACAAGAACGCCGGCGGCGAGATGCAGGAAGAAACCACCTTCGTTGATTGTGAAGCCTGGGGCCGCACAGCCGAAACGATGGGCAAGTACCTCTCCAAGGGTCGTCCGGTCTTTATTGAAGGCCGCCTTCGACTCAACGAGTGGGAGGACCGCGAGGGCAATCGCCGATCCAAGTTGCTCGTTGTCGTGGACACCTTCACCTTTGTCGACTCCCGTGGTGGAGGCGGCGCTGACGGCGGGCAGCGTGACTCATACCAATCCACATCGACCGCACCAGCTGGTGGCGGAGGTCCAAGCGGTGGCGCTTCGGACGACGACATTCCATTCTGATTTCAACGGGTCAGTGTTGACCCACCACACAACGCTGGGGTGCCGCGGCACGGCACTCCTCAACTCCACTGGAGGACACCGATCATGAGCCGACGAACAGTTGAATTGTTGCTACTTGAAAATATTGACGGTCTTGGCATCATCGGCGATGTTGTCAAGATTCGTACGGGCTTTGCCCGCAACTTCCTGCTCCCGATGGGAATGGCCGAGCCGCCGACCCAGGATCGCATCGATGCGTTGCAAGCGGATCGAGAAGTTGCCCTTGCCGCCCAAGTCGCCCGGCGCGGCAAGCGGGAGTCCCTCCTTGACAAGATGGAGGAAGTTGAGTTGACGCTCGTTCGGTCGTGCAATGATCAGGGTGGTCTCTATGGCTCAGTCACACAGCGAGATATCGCCGCGAGCCTGTCCGAGGTCGGCTTCGAAGGCATCGAAATTCGCGCGGTGCGGCTCCCAGCCTCCATCCGCCGCATTGGCACCTATGAGGTTCCGATTCAATTCGACGCCGATCTCCGAACCGACATTACCGTCATCGTCGAGCCCGATCAGCCGCTGGAAGAACGCGAAGAGATGGAATTCGACGACGAAGGCGAACTCATCGAGAAGCCCCGGCCTGTTGCGGCGCCCCCAGCCCAAGAGCCCCCCGCAGCCAAAGCAGCCGAAGCAGCCGAGTAAGCAACATTGCACAAAGGTGGGGTGCGCGTTTGGCAGCATGCCGCTTGCCCGCTCACCTCATCTCATCTCACGGCGAAGCCTCGCCCCTTACCCGGTGCCTCGCAGGGGCACTTCGGTCGCCTCGCTCGCTGTGCGCTCGCCGCCGTACTCCAGTTCGAGAT
Source organism: uncultured Isosphaeraceae bacterium (assembly GCA_964524945.1). Lineage (GTDB taxonomy): Bacteria > Planctomycetota > Phycisphaerae > Phycisphaerales > SM1A02 > UBA12567. The sequence goes on along the minus strand of CAZGFN010000024.1, from coordinate 5,481 downwards.
AACACGCGATGTAGTCGAGAATGCTTGTGGCTTGGGGAATGTCAGGGTTACTCGTAACGCCCGAAGGTTCGAATCGCATGCCCTTGAACCGACGCACCGCGTCGTCGATGGACAGGCCGTACTGCAGCGAGATCGAGAAGCATCGGCAGAAACCCTGAATGAGGCCCGAGAGGGTAGAACCTTCCTTGCTCATTTTGATGAAGATCTCGCCCGGGCGTCCATCCTCGAACTGCCCCACCGTCAGGTAACCCTCGAACCCGGCAACAGCAAACTTGTGGGTGGTCGACTCCCGCGTGGTGGGGAGAATCTCTCGGTGGTGCTCTTTTAACATGCGGCCCTTCCGTGACCTTGAATCGGGGGTTGTACCCGAGGGTGTTCCCAGAGGGCTACCAACTCCGCCATCGGGGTAGTCGCCGCATCCATGCGGCCAAGAGTGGCATCGGTCGGCCCGATGGGTGAACTTGAATCTAGCCCAATTACGCCGCCATGAACCAGCCAATCAGAATCGCCGCCGACGTGATGGTGCCCACGGCCCAGACCCGTTGCCACAGTACATCCCAGCGATTGCACGTGGCCACACATCCGCACAGCAGCATCAATAGCACACCGACGATGGCCAGGGGCGGCGTCGGACCGATGGTTGGCGGGTCGAGCACCGGCACCAGCGTCGAGGCAAGTTCAGCCTGTCCGAGCACACCAAAATTCAGACTCGCCCCCAAGACGGCCGTCCAGCCCGCAGCGATCATGGCCGATCGAGCCCCACGACGAACCGCCACCCGCTGAAGCATGATGACCATGCCCAGCAGCACGATGAGCGTGGCGGCCATCCCAAGACCCACAGCGACGAGCATTGCGAGCACCGTGACAATACCCCCGCATAGCAGCAGCGTCGTTCCCGCAGCGTGATAGCCCTCCCCTGCCCGTGGAATCGACTGACACCAGGCCAGAACGGTGGCCATGGCAAAGACAATGAGCCCCACGCCCGCGGGAACTTCGTCGGCAACGGCCATGACCAGCAGCAGGACGCCCACGGCCGGCCAGGCCAGCGGCACCGCGTCGTCTGGCTCCCACCGCCGGCCGGCCCGGGGCAGCCAGCCCAACACCAACAATGGGACCACCACACACGCGGCGATGACCGGGGCCGAAATGCTCGCCAGCGTGTACGCATTCAAATCCGGCATGCCACGCACCATGGCCCCCCAAGCGGGCACGGTGGCCAGCAGGGGAATCCAAATCGATTCGAGTACCCTCGCGGGCCGACCGCCCGACGGCGTCATGACACAGAGGCGGTCAACACACACGACGACACCGAGTATCAGAACAGCCAGCAGGATGAGATGCACCATGATCATTGGGTCGCGAATCCTATGTGGGGACGGCCATGGGTGTTGGAGGAGGCGTACCGAGTCGCCCGCGAAGTTCTGACTCGATGATGTCCAGTTCCATGGACCGCGGTGATGGCCGCCACCACAGTTCCCGAAGTCCCTTGCTGCTGGGCTGCCCGACAATGCGAACCTTGCCTGGGATTCGCGCCATGGCCTGAAGCAATCGATCGGCCTGTGACACCATCAAGATGATGTCTCGTTCGCGACGCAGCACGGTTTGGACTTCCCAACTGGACGCCATGGCCGCAATGCTCGCCAGCAGCGCGGCACGATTCGCTGGCTTGGGAATAGGACCATAGGCCGTCAGCAAATCATCCATGATGTCATCGACGCCTTGAGGCGTTGTGGCCCGACCGAGCCGACGATAGGCATCGAGCCGGCGAGGCTCAGAGGGAATCCAGGCCGACGGGAAGTATCCGCGCCACCCCAAGTCAACCACGGCGGCCGCTGAGCGGATTTGCCCACCGTGTTTGAGATCGTGTACCGCCTGCTCAAGTAGCCGGCAATAGAGTTCATACCCCACCGCCGCAATGTGCCCAGACTGCTCGGGGCCAAGCAGATTGCCCGCACCGCGAATTTCCAAGTCACGCAGCGCGATGCGGAACCCTGCCCCGAGCATCGAGAACGATTCAATCGCTTGCAAGCGACGCCTTGCTTCAGGCCGTACGGTTCGGGTCATTGGCAACAGCAAGTAGCAGTACCCACGATGACGACTACGTCCAACCCTTCCCCGGAGTTGATGCAGATCCGCCAAGCCAAAACGATCGGCCTCGTTGATGATCATGGTGTTGGCGTTTGGAATATCGATGCCCGACTCAACAATGGTCGTCGATACGAGAATGTCCGCCTCGTGTCGCATGAACGTGAGCATGGTTTTCTCGAGCAGTCGTGGGGTCATCTGACCGTGCCCGGTGACGATCCTTGCATCAGGGACGAGTTCATGAATAGCCTGCGCAATATCATCGAGATCTATGACGCGGTTGTGCACCACAAAGGCCTGCCCCTCGCGTGCCAACTCACGCTGCAAGCCTGCTTTGAGGCGACGCGTGTCCCACTCCATCACTTCCGTCAAGACGGCACGACGATCCACTGGCGGGGATTGCAGTGAACTGATGTCCCGCAATCCCATCATCGCCATATGAAGCGTGCGTGGAATCGGCGTGGCGGTCATCGTCAGAATGTCCACCATCGCTCGCATCTCGATGAGCCGCTGTTTGTGCTCGACACCGAATCGCTGTTCTTCGTCTACGACGACTAGGCCAAGTTCCTTGAAGATCACATCCTTGCTGAGAAGGCGGTGCGTACCGATGATCACATCGATGCGGCCACGCGCCAGGTCCTCCAGTACCGCGCGCTGCTGTGGCGCGTTTTTGAAACGGCTGATCGACTCAACCCGAAAGGGAAACCCCGCAAAGCGATTTCGAAAGGTGCGCTCGTGCTGTTCGGCCAGAACGGTGGTGGGCACTAGAACGGCCACCTGTCGCCCGGCGGCCGCAGCGCGAAACGCGGCGCGAATCGCCACTTCGGTTTTCCCGAATCCAACGTCACCGCAGAGCAAACGGTCCATCGGTCCAATCGACTGCATATCAGCTGCAACCGCTCCTATCGCAGCGACCTGATCTTCGGTTTCCTCCCACGGAAAGGAGGCTTCAAGATCTCGCTGCCAAGGGCCATCGGGCGGACAGGCAAGGCCGGTGCGGCTATTCCGAACGGCCTGCACACGGAGGAGTTCCGCAGCCAAGTCACGCACCGACTCGGCCGCTTTTTGGGTCCGCGCCTCCCACCCGATTCCGCCCAGTTTGGATAGGTCGGGCTTTCCTTTGAACGCGCCGATGTATCGGTGCACGTCTTCAATGCGTTCGGCTGGCACAAGCAATCGTGAACCACCGGAAAATTCCAACACAAGAAACTCTTCAAGGGACTCGTCATCGCGATCAGCCGCATCTCGGGGCTGCACGACCGTTCCGATGTACTGCGCGATGCCGTGGGCACCGTGCACGACGTAATCGCCCGGCTTAATTTCAACGAAGGCGTCAAGATTTTGTCGTGTGGCTTGTGGGTGACCGCGACGTCGCACCTGGTAGCGATGCACAACCTCGTGATAGGGAATGAGCCGCACACGCTGGTCACCATCCCCCCAACAAAATCCACGATGAAGATAGCCCGATCGCAGGTCAATCCCCTGCTGTCCGAGCCCGAGCATTTCATCCATTCGCGCGATGTCACCGTCGTTCTGGCACACGATGACCACCCGTCCATCTTGGCCCAGTTCCTGCAACTGAGTCACCGCGTCAGCAGCTTGTTCGGCCATCGGCCCCAGTGGAATGACTGGCAGCGACAGGTCGGGATGCTCCAACCCCTGCCCAATCATGCTGACACCTCCACATCGCTCAATCAGTTCTGCCTGCACATCCTCCAAGGATGCAATCCAGCCGCCACCTGCGACGCGATCGAGGTACGCGCGGGCTTGTTCTTGCACTTCGACTGGGTCATCGATGATGACATCCCACGTGTCGTCGAGCAGCCCTCCAAGCACCATGGGATTGGACCCGCCCGACACAGCATCGTGCGACAACCCCGCAGCCGAGGCAATCAGATCCACTCGTTTCAGCGCATGTCCTGAGCCCATCGTGTCAAGATCGATGGCACGCAGCGATTCGACATCATCTCCGAAGAAATCAACTCGGACCGGCTCTCCAAGTTCTGGAAAGATGTCAAGCACATCACCACGCACGGCGTATTCGCCCGGGCGTTCAACCGAAGCGGTCCTGGCCCATCCGGCTCCATCCAACCACGCCAAGAGTGAATCTCGGTCAACTGATTCGCCCTCGACGATGGTGCGGAGCAGTTCATCCAAGCCGGCCAAAGGGGGAATCGGCTGCATCAATGCGGCGATGGGGGCAACCAACACCTGCGAGTACTCCTTACCAAGCTGCGACAGCGTGCTAATGCGATGGGCCAGAAGATCGCTTCGCATGCCCGTTTCGCCAGGAAGAATTTCCATAGCTGGAAACCGCCGTGCCGCCACACCCATGTCCAGCAATTCATCGACGGCTTCATCGGCTTGGTCTAGGTGAGCCGTCACCAAAATGCGGTGACGAGCAGATTTGATCGCCATCGCGCCACACAGCACCGTCGTTGACGACCCCCATCGACCGGACATCACCCCGCCACCATCAGAAACGTATGCGAGCACTTCATCCAGAACCGCGCTCTCACACAGTTGATCGAACCACCGCTGGCTCATGGCGTTGGCGTGTCCCAGTTGGTCCATGCAAGATGAGGGCCGATGGTGGCCGCTGTGTCTGGTCCAATACCCGCGATGTCAACAAGGTCCTCACGATCGCGAAGAAAACCAGCCGCCGCGGCGTGCGATAGTCGATTGGACAGTGTCTGGCCGACACCAGGGATCGCCCGCCACCGATTGGCATCGTTGGTGTGTATCGACACTTGCATTGGCGCACCGATTTCTCGCTGATTGGCCCACTGGCACATCGCCACGGCCGCGGGAGACAACAAGGCCGCGATGACCATCGCACAGTGCAACCGTGACATGCTGTTGCGAACTGGTTTCACGATGCCGCCGTAGGCGTACGAAGCCGTCGCAGCAAGGTGACCACGCGAGTCAAAATCGGCTTGGGCGTTCCGTCGCTTCCAATCATTCCACCACCAGGTGGCTTGGTGTCAGGCGAATCCACGAGATCATTCCAAATGACCGATTGCACATGTCGCTTGGAAATGAGCATGACGATCGCGCGTGCGGCCCAGCGGGCCTGCACATCGGCATCCCACATCGATTCCCGCCAGCGACCACCTTTGAGATTGCTCGCATCGGGGGCGCCCAGACGACTGATGATGATGGGGATATCCAGCAAGAAGTATCGATCGACCAGACGGCTGACTTCCATGAGGTCCCGTACGCTGCGGCCGGGGACTGAATCGCCCATGCGAATTCGCAGTCCTACAGAATCCAATCGGACCCCCCGCTGCATCACATGTTCAACGAACTGAAGCGGGTCCAGCCCCCCTGGGCCGTTGTAGACATGATCGCCCCAAGGCTGATCGATCTCCAACAGGATTCGCCTGCCACGATTGG